>JBBRNU010000288.1:0-6274 GCA_038230115.1 Chthonomonadales bacterium
AGCGCACAGGCTTGCGCGGGCTAAATGCGCGCTCGCCCTCGTTTGCCAACGCGGGCTAAAGACGGCGCTGACTGAAGGTGCGCTCTGTTTCATCCGCCTTCGCAATCTGAAAACGTGTTAGCGGAGCGGCCTTGTGTATTGCAGGCCACGCAGGTGGTCTGTGCATTTCAGAACGGGGTTTCAATCCCGTTCTCTCCGTTACGCGGGGAGAAAGCGGAATGCCGGAACTGTCACGAAGCGTGCGTACCGCTTACCTGGGGCTGGGTTCCAGTCTGGGCGACCGGCGCGAACATCTGCGGCGGGCGCTGCGGGCGTTGAACGCGCCAGGGGCGAAGGTGAGGGTGCGGGCAGTCTCGCCGATTTACGAGTCGCCGCATCTGGGATTGCAAGCGGGAGACGCGGAACGGTTTCCCCCGCACCTCAACTGCGTGGCGCGAATTGAAACGACATTAGAGCCGCTGGAACTGCTTGCCGCGACGCAGGCGGTCGAGACTCTGGGGCAGCGTCAGCGGGACACGCGCTGGGGGCCGCGCACGATTGATATTGATATTCTGCTGTACGGGGCGTTGGAATTGCGGTCAGCGCGCTTGATCCTGCCGCATCCCGGATTGGCGGAACGCGCGTTCGTAGTGCGCCCGCTGGCCGATCTTGCGCCGGATTTAGGTTTGCCGGACGGAAGGCGCGTCGGCGACCTGGCGGCATCAGAGGCGATTTGCGCGCAGCGCTTGGAACGAATCGAGGGCGAAGCCAATGACCTACTTTTATGAAGCGATTGACGCCAATGGGCAGACCGTCGTCGGCAAAATAGACGCGCTTGACGTGGCCGACGTGCGGGCCAAAGTGGAGCGATTGGGCCAGCGCCTGCAATCGGTCGCCGCGCATCAGCCGGTCGGCGAACTAGAAGTAGAGCGCACGTCGGTGTTGACAGCGGGCGTCGGCGGGCCGTCGAACGCCGAAGCGACTTACGCCCCGCCCCTCTACAATTCGGCTCGGTCCGGTTTGCAGGACTACGCGTCGAGCGGGCCGGAATTCACGCCTTCTGGCAGTGTGAGCCGTCGGCCCGTCGAGAACGGCAACGTGATGGCGGTTGCCGCGCCGTCCAGCCCTCAATTTGAGCCGATGATCGGGCAGGCCGCGCCGCAATTCGAGTCGCGGGACGGCTACGGTTCGAACGGGCCGATGACGGGTCTGTCGTATGGACAGGCGGCGTCGCCGGTGGCAGCGATGGCCGCGCCGACCAACACGAACAAGCCCCGTCTGGCGAACGCGCCAGCCCGCTCTAACAATATTGTGATGGCGGGCAACGCGGCGCGTCTCGCCACGCAGACCGCGACCCGGACGCCCGCCCGCAAAACCGCGCTCACGACGACCCAAACCGGGCTGGCGACTTCCGACGACGTTTCCACGCTGGCAGGCGTTTCCTCGCGCGACCTGCTCCACTTCTTTCAGCAAATCGCTTCCCTCACCCGCAGCGGCATGACGATTTTCTCCGGGCTGGAAAATCTCGCCGCCCGCACGCCGAACCGCAATCTGGCGTTCACGATCCAGGAAATGGCGGAAAAGGCGCGGACGGGCGGCAAGATTTCCGATGTCATGGCGCGGCATCCTCGCATTTATCCTGAACACGTCGTGGGCCTGACGCGGGCGGGGGAATTGGGCGGGTATCTGGATATTGCGCTCGGCGAAGTCGCGGACGGATACGAAAAGAACATCGCGCTGTATCGCTGGGCCTGGATTCCCAAAATGATGGCGACGCAGGCCGTGTTTGTCGTAGCCCTCGCGCAGCCGCTGTTCACCTCGCTTTTCGCAAGCATGGACTTTCAGGCCAACCTCGCGCTGTATTTCCGGCTCGTCCTATTCCGCAACCTGCCGATTGCCGCCCTCGTGTTTCTGCTGATTAAGGCGGGCAGCCACTATGTGAATCTGCCGCAGAACCGGGCGAAACGGGATGCGTGGGCGCTGCGCGTGCCGCCGTTCGGCGATTTGCAGCGACAGGCCGCGCTGACCAAATTCATCGGGACGCTGGGGCGGCTGTACCGGGCGGGCGTGGCTCCGATTCAGGCGTGGGAAGGCGCGATGTATACGGCCAGCAACGTCGCGATTCGGGAACGCCTGGCGCAGTCCTACGAGATGATGAATCAGGGGGCGTCGCTGCCGGAAGCGTTTACGGCGACCGGCCTGTTCACCAACAGCGTGGAAAACATCGTCCTGACCGGGCATCAATCCGGGCAGGTCGTGGAGATGCTGGATCAGGCAGGCGTGTATTATCAGGAACAGACCGAGCAGGCGACGACGAAATCGCGCTTCATGATGCTCCGCCTGGGCTTCCTGGCGCTCATTATTCTGGGCGGCGGCGCGGTTATCTGGATGGCGCACACGTATTTCGCCGGGATGTTCCATTTCGTGGACGCGAATTTCGGCGACGGCAGTTAGGGCGCATTCTGAATGCGAAACCGAATGAACAGGAATGAAAACCCGTTCTAAAAATGCCACAGACGGGAATAAATCCCCGTCCTGAAATGCGAAGCCCGCCTGCGCGGGCTTAAATGCGCGCTCTGCCTGCTTGCTTGCGCGGGCCGAAGATGTGCCTCTGCGTCGGCTTTTGTGAGGGAAACGCGCTCCGGTCTTCGGCCTTGTGTATTGCAGGCCACGCAGGTGGTCTGTGCATTTCAGAACGGGGTTTCAATCCCGTTCTCTGCTCGTTCGCCGCGTTTCAGACTCAAACCTAGGTTTTGCAGAATGTGTAAGGAAGGCGAAGGATGCCGCAATTTCATTTTCGCGCCGCCGATTTGATGGGCAACACGGTCGAGGGCCAAATTGCCGCCGCCGACGAAAAATTGGCCGTCTTTCAGGTGCAGCAAATGGGCTATCGGCCTATCGAGGTGCAGGCGCTGGACGGCGGGGACGACGCTGCGCCGATTGCAGCGCAGTTCCCCCCTTTTATGGCGGGCATAACGGGCGAGCAGGACATTCCCGTCGTAGGAGACGGACAGGCCGCGCCCGATAATGGACTTACCGCGACGCAGACAATGCCTGCGCCCCCCGCTGGCCCGATTGATCTGACGCAGCCCGTAACGACGATGCCCGCGTTCGCCAACACGCTGCTCGCGCCAACAAATGGCCTGAGCGCGGACGCGGCAGCGACCTACGAGCGCCTGGAACCCTGGCAGCGCGGCGGGCCGGTTCCGCAGGCTCCCGTTTCCTCCACGCAGCCAACCGTGCGAATGAACGCGAACGGCGTCCTGATGCCCGCGCAGGCGATGGGCGCGGCGGGGCAAAACGGCATCGGCGCAGGCATGGCGCAGGCCGGGCCGATGGGCCTGGCGCGGGGCGGCGAAGTAGAAAACGAGCGCAGCGCGGCGATCCCGTACCGGCAGGGCGTGGCGCGCGAAGTTCCGCTGGGGCAGCGGGTTCGCGAAACGCTGATTTATCCGATTTTCTCCGGGGTCGTCATCAAAGACCTCGCGCCGTTTTATCGGCAGTTCGCGACGCTGATCAACGCGGGCCTGCCGCTGTATCAGGCGCTGGTCGGGCTGGAAGCCAACACCGAGAACGCCAAACTCAAGGAAATCGCCTCGGAATGCGCGCGGCAGGTGCAGGCGGGCGGCAAACTTTCTGACGTGCTGGCGGCGTATCCCTGGATTTTCCCGCAGATGCATTACGAGCTGATCCGGGCGGCGGAGCAGGGCGGAATGCTCGATGAAGTCCTGCGGCGCATTGCTGATTACGTCGAGCATGAGCTGGACATTCGCCGCCTGATTAAGCGCGAGACGCTGTACCCAAAAATTGTCGTCTTCGTCGCCCTGATGATCCTGGGCCGACCGGGGTTCGCGGGCGATCTTCCCGCTGTCGCCGCGCTGGTCGTCGGCGGGAACCTACGGCAGTATCTGGCGGAGACCGTTGGCTTCGGGCTGCTGTTCGGGCTGCCGGTTCTGGCGGTTATCGTGGCCTTCCGGCTGTTTTTGTTCAACATACCCGGCGTGCGCGAAAACTACGACACGCTGAAAATGAGCCTGCCCTTGGTCGGTAATATCGTCCGCCAGTTTGCGGTCGCCAAGTTCGCGCGCACGTTCGCGGCCCTGTATCGCGGCGGGTTCGCGATGGGGTCGTCGCTGCAAATTGCGGGCGACGCCTGCGGCAACGGCGTTCTCAGCCGGGCGGCGCGCAAGGCGGTTGTCCGCGTGGATCAGGGCGATCTGGTTTCCGACGCCCTGCGCGCCACGTCCGCCCTGCCCGGCATGGCCCTCGACATGCTGCGAACCGGCGAGACGACCGGCAACATGGACGAGATCATGGACAAGATGGCGGATTACTACGAGCAGGAAGCCGCCACCAAATCGCACATGGCGAGCATGATTTTAGGCACGGTTATTTTCCTGCTGGTCGCAATACTGGTGGGCCGGGCGATTATCACGCAATATATGGGCATGGCGCGCACCTCGACCAACATTGGCGAATAAACGGGGCGGCAAGCGCGTCGGACAGGAAATGCGGGCATGAGCGACAGGCCGCCCAACTATTACGAAATTCTGGGGTTGACGCCTGCGGCCACGCCCGACGAGATCAAGAAGCGGTATCGCGAGCTGGCGCGGCGCTTCCATCCCGACGTGAATCCGAACCCGAACGCGGCGCAGCAGTTCAAGACCATCAACGAGGCGCATCACGTTCTGGGCGACGCCGACCGCCGCAGCACGTATGACGCCGAGCGCGTTTTGCGGCAGAACGCCGCGCCGCGCCCGGCCCCGGCGAAACCCGCCGCCCCGCCGTCTTCCTCTCCGCAAGCCGCGCCGTTTTCGCGCGGCGGGCCGCCTCCGTCTTCCAACCCCGGCCCGCCTCCGCGTTCCAATCCGACGCAAGCCGCCGGGCGCATGGAATTCGACGGATTTGGGCGCGTCCCGCAGAACCGGCCCAATGCCAATAACGCCGCGCGTCCGGCCCCGCCCCGCCCGAAAACGGTCAGCCCCTTCGGGCAGGTCGAGCGGCTGATGGCCGAGGCGCAGCTGGCGTTCATCAACCGCCGGTATCGCGAGGCGCAGCGTTTGTGCGTCCAGGCGCTCAGTATTGACCGCCGCAACGCCGTTGTGCATGAGATGCTGGGCGATATTTTGATGAAGCAGGGCGAGCGCGAGCGGGCCAGCGTCGCGTATTCCTACGCGGTGCAGTTCAACCCGCGTAACGTCAGCGCGCAGACGAAATTGGAACGGTTGGACAGCGAGCATCGGAAACGACCGGCTCCCGGCCCGACCGTGACCCGGCGGCTGGACACGACTCCGGGCTGGCATACGGTCGTGAAGAGCGAGAACCGGGAAGCCGGCATGGCGGTGATGAGCGCGCTGCTGACCGTTCTTTTTGTTGGAATGCTGGCCTTGCTATGGGAGTTTCCCGGCTATGGCCTGATTACCGCCGTTCCCTGGCTGACCGATTTGTCGTTCGCGCTGTATTTCTCGCTCGTCTGCAACGGCTTCATTGCGGGCGTCCTGCTGGCGTTTTACGGCGGAATGCGCTCGCTGCGGGAAGAGCTGCTGACGCCTTCGCTGGACCCGGATACGGCGCGCACGCCGATTGCGCTGGGAGCGCTGCTGACGCTGTTCGCGCTAGTCTGGTTTTACGCCTCGCTGATGGTCTACGTGGGGGTTTCGATTGCGCGCAACCGCCTGTCGCTGTCCACGCTGCGCGCGTATGGCGTGACTCTCCTGCTGACGGCCCTGTTCGCCGCGGTGTACCGTCCGGGCAACGCGCTTTCGACGTTCAATGGGCAGGTCGTGGCGTTCGCGGGCAATTTCCTGTTTCCCAGCGTGCTGCTGGGGTGGGGCGTCGGCGACGCGATCCGCCTGCGCGGTCTCCGCGCGTAGAAGAATCACGCTTCACGGTCCAACATTTTTCGGAACTCTGTATGTCTCAATCCCCCCCTGTTAACGCCGCGCCCGCCAACGCCCCTGCAATCGAAACGGAAAATCCGGAGGCGGAATACGCTCGCCGTCTTGCGCTGCGTCAGGACGACACGACGCGCTGGACGAAAGCGCACTACGCCCTGGGCAACGCGAAACTGGCCGTCGTCGGCATGGGCGCGCTGTTTCTTTACCTAATTTTCGGCGCGCACTGGCTTTCGGCAGGGTGGCTCGCGCTCCCGGTTGTTCTGTTTACAGGGCTGGCCCGGCGGCACGAAACGGTTCTGCAAGCCTTGCAGGGAGCCGAGCGCGCGGCGAATTATTATACGCGCGGCCTGCGCCGCCTGCTGGATCGGTGGCCGGGCGAGGGCGTCAGCGGCGGGCGC
>JBBRNU010000289.1:0-6269 GCA_038230115.1 Chthonomonadales bacterium
CTGATGTATGCGATGAGCTTCACCCTGAACGGCCTGACCCTGCTCGCGCTCACGCTTTCGGTTGGCATCGTGATTGACGACGCGATTGTCGTTCTGGAAAATATCTACCGTTTCATCGAAGAAAAGGGCATGAATCCGTTCGAGGCGGCGATTGAAGGCACACGCGAAATCGGGCTGGCCGTTCTCGCGACCACGCTGTCGCTGATCGCCGTCTTCCTGCCCGTCGCCTTCATGACCGGCATCGTCGGGCGCTTCATGAACTCGTTCGGGCTGACGATGGCGTTCGCGATTTTCGTTTCGCTCATCGTGTCGTTCACCCTGACGCCCATGCTGTCGTCGCGCTGGATCAAAGCCAAAAAGCGTCCTGGAACGGACGGGCCGGAAGCGCCGGAAGGAATGCCCGCCGGACTGCCGCACACGGCTTCGGCGACCGCGACCGGTATGCCGAATTCGCCGACCGGCCCGACGCCCGCGACCGAACCGGCGCACGAAGGCTCGAAAGCGACCGGCATCTTCAAGCCGATTGACGCCGTGTATACTGTGCTGCTGCGCTTCTCGATGCGGCATCGCTGGATCATCGTGCTGGCCTGCCTCGCGTCCCTCTTCAGCATGAAATATACGGCTCCCCTGGTTCCCAAAAACTTCCTGCCCGAAGACGACGAGTCGCAGTTCGAAATCAGCGTTCGCGCCCCGGAAGGCACGAGTCTGGCGGCAGCCTCGACGCTGGGGAGCCGCATTGCCGCCGACGTACAGAACAACCTGCCGGACGTGGACTACACCGTCCTGACAATCGGCAATAACAGCCAGCAGACCGAAAACCTCGCCAGCATTTTCGTGAAATTGAAGGACGTGAAGCAGCGCGGCGACAATCTGACCCAGCAGGACCTGACGCAGCTGGCGCGCACGAAAATCCTGCCCAAGTACGGCGGCTTGCGCGTCAGCGCCGGGCCGGTGCAGGCGATTTCCACGGGAGCGCCGCCGGCCACGATTACCTACTTCATTGCGGGCGACGACCTGAACAAACTGACCGAATATTCGCAGAAGGCGCTCGCCCAGCTGAAGAAAATTCCGGGCGTCGTGGACGCCGACTCGTCGCTGATCGTCGGCAAGCCGGAAATCGGCGTCAACATTGACCGCCAGCGCGCCGCCGATCTAAACGTGTCGGTGTCGGGCATCGCCAACGCGCTTCGCATTCTCGTCGGCGGACAGAAGGTAACGGACTATTTCGAGAACGGCGAGCAGTACGAGGTGCATCTGCGCGCCCTCCTGCCGTTCCGCAACGACCCCAGCGTGATCAACCAGATCACGGTTCCTTCCAGCGTGCCGGGCAATCCGCCGGTCTCGCTGGACCAGGTCGTGGATTTCCGAAACGGAACCGGCCCGTCGCAAATCACGCGCCTGAACCGGCGGCGCAACGTCCTGCTGACCTCGAACGTCCTGCCCGGTTTTTCGCAGCAGGACGTTTCCAGCCAGCTCGCCAAAATCGTCAACGACCTGCACATGCCCTCGTCCTACCAGTCGGGGCCGTCCGGCACGTCACGCGAACTGGTCAAGGCGGGAATCGCTTTTGTCACGGCGTTCCTCCTGGCGATCATCTTCATGTACCTGATTTTGGCCGCGCAGTTCGAATCGTGGGTGCATCCGATCACAATTCTTATCGCGCTGCCGCTGACGGTTCCGTTCGCCCTGATTTCGATGCTGATCTTCGGCCAGTCGCTGAACATCTTCACCGTCCTGGGCATTCTCGTCCTCTTCGGGGTCGTAAAGAAAAACGGCATTTTGCAGGTGGATCACACGAATCAACTGCGGGCGCGCGGCATGAACCGCTACGACGCGATCATTCAAGCCAACCGCGACCGCCTGCGGCCCATTCTGATGACCACCATCGCGTTCGTGGCCGGGCTGATCCCGCTGACCCTGTCGAGCGGAACCGGCGCGGCGACCAACCGGGGCATCGGCTACACGGTCATCGGCGGGCCGACGCTTTCGCTGCTGCTGACGCTGTTGGCGACGCCGGTCTTCTACTCGCTGTTCGACGACATCATTACGACGCCGCTGTGGGGCCGTCTGCGAAACGCCTGGGTCGGCCTGAGCCAGCGCGTGCGCCGACGCTCCACCTGACGACCTGCATCGAAGTCATAACCCGCGCGTCTCCGGTAGTTTCCAGGCGGAACCGTCCGCGCGACACGAAAAATGCCAGCCTCCGCTTTCGTAATGGGAAAGGGAGGCTGGCATTCGTTTGGCTTTTCATAGCCGGGATTATAAAAGCCCCGGCTTCCTGGCGCTGTCTGACACTGCCTGCGTCTCGTCGTTAAGGTGTAGGCAGATTGACGAGGACGCGACCATCCAGGGGCGTAATCGATTCGGTAGCGTTGACGACAGCGCCGGTCGGCTTGCCCAACTTATCCCCCGCCTGGTATTTCGTAAACTTCCAAGCGACGCCGTTTTGCGCCGGGTCGTTGGCATTCTGCGACCAGGTAAAGGCGAGCTGCGTCGCTTGGTTGTTGAAGGCCGCATCGCCAAAAGCGGTGCAGGTGCGGGTCGCTCCATCCGGCGATTTCGCCCAGGTCGCATTCGCGACGTAGACCGACGGATAGTTGAAGCGAACGTTGTTGTAGCGGCCCATCAGCGTGATGTAGCCCGAATAAGCGACGCCATAGCGCGACTGATTGGCGGCGACCTGCATGGCGCGGCCCAGGGACCAGACATTGCCATTGGCAAGCGCGCCGCCCGGAGCGGGCGCATACGCCCCGGCGGGAAGGGCGAGCGGCAGAGCGAAGACGGCAAGGGCAGTCGCGGCGCGGAAAGATGGGCGAATCATTGGTTTAGTTCCTCCGGTGAACAGCGCCTCAAAACGGGCGCTCCTGGTTTTGATCGGTATCGGCACAAGCGCGTATTCGCGCGCCGACGTTCTTGTCTTTCCACGAACCAGCCGCAACAAGGGAGACAAAATGCGGCCTAAGGCTCGGAAGAATACGGGTAAAACAGGCTTGAATCGGAAAAAATAGCAATCGTAGCAGGGGCTGAAGAGGACAGAAAGCGGTGTGAAGGAGGATTCACCTAACCCCCGGCCCGTTTGGAATTCACCTAACCCCCGGCCCGTTTGGCGGGAATTCACCTAACCCCCGGCCCCCTTCCCCACCGGGGAAGGGGGTGACTGAACAGGAATTTGTTGGTAAGGCGCAAGGTTGGCGGGTTCGCGGAGCTTTTGTTCTCTGTAGTTTCGCTTTCCAAACTTACGGGAGGAAGAACGCGACGCTTGTTTAGTCACCCCCTTCCCCACCGGGGAAGGGGGTTAGGTGAATTGTCTTCCCCGGCGGGGAAGGGGAAGCGTGTCGGCGATTGGGAGGGGCCGGGAGGTTAGGCGCATTGCATTGATGGGCCGAGGGGCAGGCAGGCCTTTCAATCTATCTCGTTTCCAACCAATGGGGCTTCCCTTGACAAGGAGGCGTGCGCGGCCCTATAATAGAAAGGCCATTTTTGCGCGGCGGAATCATGCGGCGCGGCATTTCGGGAGGATTGTTTTGACTGCCAAACAGAATCGTTCGTGGCTCCTGGGCATTTTGATACTCGCCATCGTCGCCACCGCTATCGCCCTCTCGCCCAAAGTACGCACTTACTACGGGCTGGACATTCAAGGCGGCGTGCGCGTCGTTCTGCGCGCCCGAACCGAAGAGTACAAGGGCGGGCAATGGACAAGCGACAAACTGGAAGCGGTGCGCCGCATTCTGGAGAACCGCATCAACGCTTCCGGCGTTTCGGAACCCGTCATCATCACCAAGCCGCCGGATCAAATCGTCGTGGAACTGCCCGGCGTCAAGGACAAGCAGGCCGCGATTGACCAGCTGAGTTCGACGGCCAACCTGCAATTCTATTTGCTGCCGCAGCTGGGCGACAAAGACGGCGCGCGACCCGCGACCTGGACGATCCGCCAGACCGTCAACCCCAAAACGGGCGGCAAAGACGACGTTCTGGTAGACCTGGCGAGCGGCAAAGAACTGACCCCGGAGCAGATTAAGCTCGCCGTGTTCGACCGCGAGCCAATTGTCACCGGCAAAGACCTGCTCCCCAACAGCCACGCCGTGATTGATCCCAGCAGCAGCAACCCGGTCATCGAATTCGAGTTCAACGCCGACGGGTCGCGCATTTTCGAGGAAACGACACGCGCCAACGTCGGCAAATTCCTCGCGATCTTCCTCGACAACCGCCTGCTGACCGCGCCTTCCATCAACGGCCCCATTCCGGGGCGCGGCATCATCCAGGGCAGTTTCACCCTGGAAAGCGCCAAAGCGCTGTCCGACCAGTTGAACGCGGGCGCGCTGCCGGTTCCGCTCGACAAACTGGAAGTCCGCACGCTCGAAGCCACGCTCGGACGCGAGGCCGTCGCCGCGACCACGCGCGCCGGAATGGTGGGCCTGGCGCTCGTCCTGCTGTTCATGCTGTTTTACTACCGGCTGCCGGGCGTCGTCGCCAGCGTCGCGCTGATCCTGTACGCGATTTTCTCGCTCGCCGTCTTCAAAACGTATCCGATTACCCTCACCCTGCCGGGCATCGCCGGGTTCATTCTTTCGATCGGCATGGCCGTAGACGCCAACATCCTGATTTTCGAGCGCCTGAAAGAAGAACTGCGAACCGGCAAAACGCTGCGCGCCGCCATCGAAGCCGGGTTCAAGCGCGCGTTCACGGCCATCTTCGACTCCAACGTGTGTACGGTCGGCACCTGCGTCGTGCTGTACAATTTCGGAACCGGCCCGATTCGCGGCTTCGCGCTCACGCTCGGCCTGGGCGTCGCGATCAGCATGTTCACGGCGATCACGGTCACGCGCACCTTTCTGTTCGCGCTTGTCGGGCGCGGCGCGGCCTACAGCCCAACCGCGTGGGGGCTGAACCGACAGTGGGCGCCGCGCCTGAACACGATGCGCCGCTGGCGGCTCTGGCTGGGCATCTCCGGCGGCTTGATCGTTCTTGGCCTGATCGCCATCGCGTCGGGCGGCATCAAGCGCAGCATTGACTTCAGCGGTGGCACGGAACTGCAAATCCCGTTCGCGCAGCGCTACTCGGCGGATACGATTCAACGCGCCCTGATCGCCATCAACCCGAAATTCCGCGACAGCCGCGTCGTCGTCAGCGGCGACCCCGGCGCGTCTTCGACCCCGGCTTATGTCACCACCGAACGGCTGACGCAGGCCGAGCGCGAAAATGTCATTACGACCCTGACCGGCAAGGTCGGCCCGCTTGCGACGGGGCAGAATGTCGCTTACGCCGACGTCAGCGGAACCATCAGCCGGGAACTGACCATCAACGCAGTCGAGGCCGTCTTGATCGCCTCGCTGCTGATTGTCCTTTATCTGGCGGTTCGGTTCTCGATTGGCGGGCTGCGCGAGGGGCTGAAATATGGCGTCTGCGCCGTGATCGCGCTGCTGCACGACGTGCTGGTGCTGCTGGGCGCGTTCGCCATTCTGGGGCTTGCGCTGAACTGGCAGATTGACAGCCTGTTCGTGACCGCCATGCTCACGGTCATCGGCTTCTCGGTTCACGACACCATTATCATCTTCGACCGCATCCGCGAGAACCTGCAAAATCGGCAGAAGGGCGAAAGCTTCAGCGACCTGACCGACCGCAGCATTGACCAGACCATCGCCCGCTCGATCAACACGTCGCTCACGGTCGTTCTGACCCTGCTGGCGCTCGTGTTCTTCGGCGGCGGGCAGATCAAGCAATTCTCGGTCGCGCTCCTGATCGGTATCATCAGCGGAACTTACTCGTCCATCTTCAATGCGAGCGTCCTGCTCGTTCGGGCCAAGCAGAACGACAAAGCGCCGACGAGCGCCGGAGCGGGCCTGGCCGGAGCGCGTTCGCTGACGCCCGCGCGAGCGACCAGTCCCGGCGACCGTCCGATCCTGACGCCGCGCCCGGCGACCGCGACCGGCCCGGCAGCGACTTCCAGCGGCGGCGCCCGCGTGTATTCGTCGCCGGAGTCGGAGGACGAAACCGAGAGCGCTTCTCCGGCTTCCGCGAGTTCGCGCGCCGCCCGTCCCAACGCGCCGCGCCGCGCCCCTGGCCGCCGTCGCCGCATGTAAAAAACAAAGAGGGTTTCAATCCCGTTTTGAAACGCGAAGCCGGACGAACGGGAATGAATCCCCGTTCTGAAATGCACAGCCCTCCTTCGAGGGCTGCAATGCCCATGCCAAGGGGTCAGAGCGCGTTTTCAATTACCGAAGGTAGACAGGCGAGCGCGTCTTTAGCCCGCGCAGGCGGGCTAGCGTTTC
>JBBRNU010000290.1:0-6261 GCA_038230115.1 Chthonomonadales bacterium
AAGGTGTGTCCGCAGGTCGTGCATCGCCAGCGATTTCGCAGGCTATCGTGCGGACGTAGATTGCCCGCGCCTTCCTGACCTCTTGACGCGCAGTCTAAATTAGGACAAAATGCTGGCTGTGGGTTCATCGTGATCTCGTAGAGTTTTGGTGTGGTAACCAATTCTACGAGGGAGCCGAACCCACGACGCTTCCTTATTGACTTTTCACCGTTTTATGCGGTGCTACCCTTCATTGAAGTCGCAAGACAAATAGCCGCCTGCGATAAATACGGCGAGATAATCCGCCTTCACGTGAGGCAGCCACTTTGGGGCGGCGACTATCGCCTGGAGCTATTTTGCGGACATCACGACGAAACTCCCATTACTCACGATCAGATAGAGCAATTACCACAGCAGTTTGCCGGAGACGACCTTGCAATAGAAGGTTGGTGGGAAGTCCTGGATCGTTACTTTAGTTATTCGCCCGATGATCCAACGCCGGTGCAAACCACTTATCGCGCTATCTTCATGGTCAAAGGCGAAGAATTCGGTCGCGATTCTTCGCCACGCGAGTACGACATGCGTTATGAACCCGGTAGAGAATATCTATTTACACCATCTGCGGAAGAAAAGACCGCTCGCCTCAACCTTCAGGCTCTGTTAGGGGAAATGCCTTTTCTCACAGGCTTAGGCTCCGAAACCATCCGAGGACTTGATGGCGACGAATCCGAAAACCCCCTGCATACTTATCTATGCTATCATCGCGATCCAAACTACTGCCGCCACGACTTGGTAAAAATCGGGGATGACGCTACGTCTATACCAGATGTGACCGGCGAAGATATTATGTTTGCTGTGCAGCGTTGCGGCAACGCAGATTACGTCGAAGCAAGTGGTCAGCCTGTGGTTTACGCAAAGGGTTTTGCTGGCTCTCGCCTCAGAAAATTCTATAATGTTTTGTTCGACTGCGTAAAGGAACGTTCCTAATTCAGATCAGTTTTATAGTCAGAGATGCAGGCTCCCTGCCAGAAGTCCGCCCCTTCTATAAATCTTCTTGAACGCAAGCAAAGACATTTACAGTCGCTTCGTAACTTCAATGGAGCGGATACGCGGCCCAGCAGAGCAAGGCCCAGGCGCAGAGGGTTCCGACCAGGCTGGCGAGGAAATTTACGACGTCGTTGTTGATCCAGGCTAGGCCGCGCGCCCGTTGGGCAGGCTGTCCGGCAGGATGGGCGCGCTCGGTCAGGTCGCCGGTCGCCGGGTCGCGGTACTGGGCCTGTACGCTGGCTCCTAGAATGCTGTCGGCGAGGCAGCCCAGAAATCCGGCCCAGCCGACCGACAGGGCTTCCGCCGCGTCGAGATGCCATAACGTCCAGGCGACAAGCGGAATAAACGCGGAACCGACGGCTCCGGCGACCAGCCCCAGCCCGCTGATCGCGCCCGACGTTCCCGGCGGCGCGGGCTTCCAGTTCGACAGCAGGCGGGGCGGCTTGCGGGCGAGCGCGCCGATTTCCGTCGCCCAGGTATCGGCGTTGACCGTCGCGAGGGCGGCAAGATAGAGCATCAGCAGGGTGCGCGTTTGGGCAATCGGCCAGCGATGCACGACAAGGGCGTAAGCCAGAACGAGCGCGACCGCCACGCTGCCGTTGGCCCAAACCTGCCCGGCGTCGCGCGTGGCCCCCTTTTCGGCGAACGCGCCTGCCGACCGTTTGCGCGCCGCGCCCAGTTTCGAGAGCAGCGAGGAGGAGAGGAAAAACGCGAGCAGGGGAACCGCGAACCGCCCGCCGCCCAGCCCGAACACGACGAAGCCGACCGCAAACGTCGCCGCCGCCCCGCCCCGCGTCAGGGCGCGCAGGAGATACGCCAGGAGCGCGAACAGGCCCGCAAGCGCGAGGGCGAACCATAACGGCGGCGCGGCGAGAAATTGGGCAAGCGTGTGTTGAGTCACGGTAACGTCCAGGCTCCCGGTTCAGTTCGCCCCGCTTCGGCGCGGGACGGCGCAGACGCGGTTCGGGTTGGCAGGCGTTTCCGACGCGAACCCGGCGCATGGGCGATGCATAGATGGCGCGCGGTCAGGCGGTCATCGCGAAACATACGGATCGCCGCGCAGCGTGAAGCGCCAGGGCAAGTCCACGCCCTGCGAAATGCCGATGCGCGGCGTGGCGAGAATGGCCGGGTCGTCGGGGGCGAGAAACCCGGCGGACGGCGCGCAAATGGTCAGGCGGTCGGAATCGGTCAGGTCGGTTCCGTCCCACGTTCGGTCCAAGCCGAAGGCGATACACAGTTTGCTCGGCCCGCCGCACAGGGCGCGGGCCAAACGAAGACGCGCTTTTGGCGTTGGCGTCAGCGTGGAGGCGGCGGCATTCGGGACGGTCAAGCCGGTCTCGCCGTTCCCCTCCTCGCCCGCTTTCTTTTCCAATAGACCGCGCCGCGCCTGCATTAGTTCCCACCCCGCCAGCGGCTCGACCGCCCGAATCAGAACGGCTTCCGCAACGCCCTGCCGCGCCATGACCGCGTTGAAGCAATAGTACATCCCATACGTCAGATACACGTAGGCATGACCGGGCGGGCCGAACATCGTGGCGTTGCGCGCCGTCCGACCGCGATACGCATGGCAGGCCGGGTCGTCGGTGGTATAGGCTTCGGTCTCGGAAATCCGCCCCGCCGTTATTCCCTCGGCCCCGACGCTGACCAGCGTACAGTTGAGCAGCAGACGCGCCGCGCGCACCGTGTCCTGTAAATAAAAATCGCGCGGCAGGGGCGTCCCGAACGCCGCCACGCCGCCCGCCGCTTCCCGATTCGCTTCCATTTCCTCGAACGCCATGCCGTGCAATTCCCCGCCCCGCGCCCCTTTTCCTGCCGCCGCTCCTGTTCAATGCGAACAGAACGTCCGCGCTGCGACCACTTGATGCCCCGCTTCCTATGCAACGGCAAAGATTACGACCTTCGCTCCCTTCTCCCATGCAGGGAGAAGGGCCGCCAGCGCAGCGCATGAGGGGTGACCCAACAGCCCTGCCAATCCCAACGCCTTCGTTCCCCTCCCTGCATAAGGAAAAGGCAAAGCGTGAGGGGAAGCGCTCCTGGCGCTCGCGCAGGAAAACCCGCCGCTCAAGTCGAAATAGCCGCCGACAGCGCGGCGATTTCAAGTCAACAAAGAACAGAACACGAAGCGACAAAAATAACGGCCGGACGGCGCAGCACAAGCCCGGTCTTGCCGCTGAAATCTTTACACTACTTCGGAGCGAGGAGAACAGGGCGTCATGCCAACCATAGAGGGGCGCGCGGTTTTGCTGAACGAGGCGGGAACGCCCGCGAAAGTGGAAGCGATTATTCTGGACCCGCCGGGGCCGGGCGAAGTGTTGGTGCGCGTCGTGGCGAGCGGCGTCTGCCACACCGACCTGACCATCAAGACGCTGCTGGGCAACGGCATGACGTTCCCGATTGTTCTGGGGCATGAGGGCGCGGGGTATGTCGAGCAGGTCGGCGAGGGCGTCACGCACCTGGCGGCGGGCGATCCGGTCGTGATCGCCTATCGCGCGCCCTGCGAGCAATGCCCGGCCTGTCGGCGCGGCGATCCGCGCCATTGCTACGCCGCCCTGCGGCCCAAGCAGCGCATTCGGCGCAAATCAGACAACGCGCTCTGCTCGCAGGTGCTGCGCTGCGGCACGTTCAGCACGCATACCGTCGTGCATAGCAAAGCCGCGATTAAAATGCCCAAAGAAATGCCGCTCGACAAAGCCTGCCTCATCGCCTGCGGCGTCGTTACCGGCGTCGGCGCGACGATGAACACGACGAAAGTCTGGCCCGGCGCGCGGGTCGCGGTCGTCGGCTGCGGCGGCGTCGGCCTAAGCGTTATTCAAGGCGCGAAACTGGCCCACGCCAAAATGATTATCGCCGTAGACGTGAACCCGGTCAAGTTGGAATGGGCGCGCAAATACGGCGCGACCCATGTTGTCAATGCCCGTGACAGCGACCCGGTCGCGCAAGTGCGCGCCCTGACCGAAGACGGCTGGGAAGGCGGCGTGGAGTTTGCGTATGAGGCGACCGGCATCCCCGCCTGCATCGAGCAGGCCGTGAAAATGCTGGCCTACAACGGCACGGCCACGACCATCGGCTTCCCTGGCGGCGACGACGCCGTGAACCTGAACCTGGGCGACATGGCGACCGGCGTCTATTGGAACAAGGCGAGCCTGGCGGTCTGTCATGCGGGCGACACCCTGCCCTCGCACGACTTCCCGCTCCTCGCCCAACTCTATCTCAACGGCGAACTCAACCTCGACGACATGGTAACGCGCGTCATCGGCATTGACGACGTGGAAGACGCTTTTCACGAGATGGAAACCGGCAACGTGATCCGCTCGGTCATCCACCTGCCGCATTGACGGCCCGATGCCCGCCAATAACAACTAAACTCTTCTTACGGCTGCCCTTATATCGAAAGGGTCTAAGGGCAGTCTAAAACATGTCTACCTTCTTTACATCATGCGTTACATTGGAAGCAAAGAAAATCTCCTCAATTTTATTGAGAGCGTTGTATTCAAGCATGGTATCACAAGCGGCGTCTTTTGCGACCTGTTTGCTGGAACTACTACGGTAGGCCGGCACTTCAAACGAAAGGGCTTCCAAATCATCTCAAATGATTTGATGGAGTACACATTCGTTTTTGGCAAGGCTTACCTTGAAAATAACACCCCCCCTATGTTCTCCCACCTGGATTTCCTGTCGCCACAAGCCGATACGCTCTTTCCGCTCGATACAGGTCGTCTAGAGCAGGCGCTTGCCTATCTAAATGCCTTGCCATGTCAGCATGGCTTCATATTTACCAATTACAGCGATGTGGGAACGGCGGGAGGAGAGCATCAACGTATGTACTTTTCCTCTGTCAACGCTGGGAGAATGGATGCTATTCGGAACTGCATTCAACAATGGCACAAGGCAGGACAAATTAGTGAACTGGAGTTTTATATACTGCTCGCTTCGCTCTTGGAAGCGATTCCCAGCGTGTCTAACACGTCTGGCACTTACGGGGCGTTCTTAAAATTCTGGGAAGCGCGTTCAAAAAAATCTCTGACCCTAACCGTTCCGCCGCTAATATACAGTAAACTGGAACACAGGATATTCCGGCTGGATGGAACACGACTGATTAAAGATATTGACTGCGACGTGCTTTATCTCGATCCGCCTTACAATGCCCGCCAGTATGCAACCAATTACCACGTACTTGAAACCGTTGCCCGATGGGATGCGCCTGCCATATATGGCAAATCAGGACTACGTCCATACGAAAGAGAGAAGTCGGCCTATTGTCGCAAACAGGCGGCGCTGGCGGCACTCCAAGAAACGGTTCTAAACGCGCGTTGTCGTCTCTTCCTACTTAGTTATAGTAGTGAAGGCATTATGCCGCACGATGCTATTCTTGATATACTGGCTCTTCGCGGTAATGTCACCGTTGAGCAAACGTCATATCGCCGCTACCGAAGTGACAGCGACCACGCTACTAGACAGTATAAGCCCGAAAAACTCGTTATTGAACGAATTTACGTGGTTTCATCAAGCAAACAAAACTCATGCAGAACATACTAGACATACTACGCGAACAACTCGCGTTATACCTCGCTAACGACGAAAATGCAGATTTGATTGAGCAGGAACTTCTTTCCCTGCAAACTTCTGCTACGGATATTGCAAATAGCAATAAAGCAGGAAAACATGATCCTCGCAATCCACTCAACGATCTTACCGGCTCAGAATGGGTTTTTTTTCTGAATAGCGTTGAGACGACCGCTTATCCAACCAAAGGGCCGGAGGGTTTTGCTCACAAGATTCGGCGTATCCATCCGTCACCCAAACCGCCGCAACTGATGAGCAAGATTATTCGGTTCTTTACAAAAAAAGGGGGCTGGGTTCTTGACCCGTTCATGGGTGTGGGAGGTACGTTACTTGGCTGTTCCGTTACCGAACGTAATGGTATCGGAATTGACTTAGAACAGAATTACTTAGATGCTTATGACACAGTTTGCGAAACAATAGCCCTCAAGCGTCAACACACAATTTGTGGTGATGCACGGAACGTGGCGTCGTTTGTGCGTTGTCTATCATACGCACCAGAGCAATTCGATTTGGTACTTACAGACCCGCCATACTCGGATATGCTAGCTCGCACGCGAACGGGAGAGCAAAAGAAGAAAACGGGCAAAGTGGAGTCAACCCCCTTTACCAACATGAGCCAAGATATAGGCAACTTACCCCGTGATGAATTCCTGCCTGAACTACGCCGCATTA
>JBBRNU010000291.1:0-6259 GCA_038230115.1 Chthonomonadales bacterium
AAAGATACTGGTGCGCCGCATTATCAAAGGAGATGACAAAAACCTGGACAAAGCGCGGACGATGATCGTGGATTTTGCGGCGTTTCAGCGGGGCGAGAGTGAAGACGATTTGAAGTTGGAGGCGGGCGACCGGATTACCCTGACGCGCCTGCCAGAAACGCCCGTTGCAACGCAATTGAAAATGG
The DNA here is from genome assembly GCA_038230115.1 of Chthonomonadales bacterium. Classification (GTDB taxonomy): domain Bacteria; phylum Armatimonadota; class Chthonomonadetes; order Chthonomonadales; family Chthonomonadaceae; genus JBBRNU01. The sequence continues at coordinate 186 of JBBRNU010000291.1, forward strand.
TGCGCGTGGTGGGCGAGGTGGCGCACGAGGCGAACCTGCCTTACAGCGCGGGCATGACGGTAAATGACGCGCTGGATCGGGTGGGGGGCTTGAAGGAGACGGCGGATCGGGAAAAGGTGCGCTTGATCCGGGCGAGCGACGGCAAAGACTTTGTTCTCGACGCCAACCGGGTCGGCATGAACGACCCCGTGCATAACCTGCCCCTGACGCCGGGCGACCTGCTGATTGTCGGCGTGCGGGATCAGAGCCTGCGCTATGCCGTGCTGGGCGAAGTCTTAGACCCCCGAACGTTCATCTGGAACCCGAAGGAAAAGGTGTCGCTGCTGCAGGCGCTGGAACAGGTGGGCGGCGTAACGAAAAGAGGTGATAAGCGCAAGGGCGTTCTGCGAAAAGGTTATCTACTGAACCCGACCGCCTCGCGGGACGTGGTGTTCGATCTGGACGCGATTGTCAAAGGAAAACAGCAAAACTGGGACATTGACGCGGGCGACGCCGTGTTCATCCTGCCCAAGCAGCATCGTCCAAGCCTGCTGCAACAGATCGCGCCCCTCATGCTGCGGTTCCTCCCGTTCGGCCTGTGAGTTGCTAAGCGCCACCCAAATGCGGTACACTGCGAATGCGTGGGGTCAAAGAAAATCTCAAGGCGGAATTTAGGCCGAGGCGCATTTTGTTTAGCCGCAAAAAGGCGCAAAGAGCGCAAAAAGGGAAGGTGGTAACTTCCAAGTTGGCGCTCCGCCGACCATCGTTTTGACGACAATGCCGCCTAACCAACAAGTTTGATGTTTCGCTCTCCCCTTCCCCGGTAGGGAAGGGGCCGGGGGTTAGGTGAAGCCCCTCCAAAGCGTATGAAGGAAATAATTCTGTGAATTCCCGTCTGCCTGAATGGCTTACCAAGCGCGTCCCAAGCCCGGATACGGTGTCGTTGGTGGATGGCATGATGCGCGGCGCGAAATTGCATACGGTCTGCGAAAGCGCCCGTTGTCCAAACATCGGCGAATGCTGGTCGAAAAAAACGGCGACCTTCATGATCCTGGGCGACATCTGCACCCGCAACTGCGGGTTTTGCGCGATCAAAGTGGGCAAGCCCCTCGAACTGGATCAGGACGAGCCGCGCCGCGTGGCCGAAACCGCCAAAGAAATGGGCCTGAAACACATTGTGGTCACGTCGGTCGCCCGCGATGAGCTGCCAGACGAGGGCGCGGGGCAGTTCGCGGACACGATCCGCGCGCTCCGAGCGGCGATTCCCGGCGTAATTGTCGAGGTCTTGACGCCGGATTTCAAGGGCAAGCGGTGGTGCATTCGCCGCGTCGTGGAAGCCCGCCCCGATATCTACAACCATAACATCGAGACCGTCGCGCGCCTGTCGCCGACCGTCCGCCCGCAGGCGAAATACGAGCGAACCCTGGACTTGCTGCGCGCCGTCAAAAACATGGATTCGACGATCCATACGAAATCGGGAATCATGCTGGGGCTGGGCGAGACGCACGACGAGATACTGGAAACGCTGTGCGATTTGCGCGAGGCAGGCGTGAGCGCGGTCACGATTGGGCAGTACCTGCGTCCCACGACGACGAAACATCTGCCGGTCGAAGAGTATGTGCATCCCGACCGTTTTAAGGAATACGAGCGGATCGGCGAGGCCATGGGCTTTCTATTCGTGGCGTCCGGGCCGTTCGTCCGCTCGTCGTACAACGCGCAGGAATTTTCGGAAAAGCTGCTGGCTGACAGATTGGCGCGCGTCGGCGTTGCGTAAGCAATCGGTCCGTAAATTGCGTTACGCAGGCGGCCTGTTCGTTTCATAACTGGGCGGTTGCCAGAGGTTGAAATCTCCGTCGCAAAAGTGCGCGCGGTTTGCCGGAGGTTGAACCCCCGGCAGGCGGCAGAGCTTTCAACTTCCGGCAGATTTCGGCAAACGGCTCGTCTGCGGAAGGCGAGTTCGTCAATCGAGTTTTCGTTCCCGGCGCGTTACCGCTGCGTAGTCCCCCCGACGACTGCGGTTCCAGAGGAGCCACCGGAACTTTATGCGTCGTTTTCGCTTCATCATCAACCTCGGCCTTCTCCTCCTTCCACTCGGCTTTCTCAGCACGGGCGCAGTCCTATTCGTCCGGCAAATCTGGCGCTATTTGAATTCCGACGCGCGGCTGGCGGGCGTTTTGTCGGCGGAAGCGACGCGGGCGCTGGGCCTCGAAGTGCGAATCGGCGACGTGAAAATCACCGGCAATCTGTGGGGGCTGTCGGCGATCAATCGCGTGGAACTGCGTGACGTGTTTGTGGCCGAGGGACAGACGCCGTCGCGCTATCCGTTCGTGCGCGCCGAAAAAGTCGTCCTCTGGTACAACTTGCGGCAGATTCTCTTAACAAAAGACCTGCGCGTTCCCCTTGTCAATGAAATCGAACTGATCCGTCCGCAGGCGTCGCTGATCCGCGACGCGCAGGGGCGTTGGAATTTTGACGCTCTGTTGAAGCCGCAGGCGCAGGCGGGCCGCCCCAGTTTTGACAAACTCAGTTTCACGGACGGCGCGCTTTACTACAGCGATCAGGCGGTTCCGCATCCGGTCGGCGTTTCGACGCAGCCGCTCATCACCCAACTGCTTCACGTCAGCGGCGTGGCCCTGACGCGCCCGGACAAGAGCGTAGCGTTCGACGTGAGCGCGCAGCCCCAGCCGGAAATCGCTCGCGACTTCCATGCGACCGGCGTCGCCAATCTCGCCCCGGTTCGCATCGCAGCCCACGTCACGGCCCATCGCCTCGCCCTTCCCTTCCTCGCCGTGCGTCTGATTCCCCTCGCCAAAGCGCGCATCAACCGGGGTCTGGCCGATATAGACGCCGGCGTGGTCTACGCGCCGCTTGTAAACCCGATAAACCCGGCGCGTTCCGCCGCCAATTCCAACGTGCGTTCCGCGTTCGATCCCAACGCCGTTGACGCGCAGGGCAGCCTCGTCTTGTCAGGCCTGTACGCCGAAAGTCCGGCGCTCGGCGCCCCGCTGGAAAATGTCAATGGCGCGGTGACGTTTACGACCGACGCGCTGCTCGCGAACCTGACGGGCGGGTATCGCGGCGCGCGATTTGCCGTTCAAGGCGGCGTGCTGGGAGTGTGGGGAACCAGCGCGTCGGGCGGGCGTCAACTCGCTGCCGCGCCCACGCTGAACTTGCAGGGGCAGGTCGCGCAGGCCGACTTCGCCCGACTGCTGCAAATTCCGCAGGCCAGAACGCGGGTCGCCCAACTGCCAACGGCGGCGCGCGGGCTGCTGCAAAATCTGCGCGGGGATGCGGCGACGGTCGCGTTTCGCGTAGCGGGCGCGCTGAACCATCCCGACGTCCTGGCGACAACGATATGGAACGGCATACGAACCGGGGGACTGCGGGCGGACGGGCTGAACGTGCGCGCCCGGCTTGCCGACCGCGTCCTCGACGTGGATTTGCGCGGGCGGTACGCGCAGGGCGAAGCGGCGGTACGCGCCCAGATCGTCTTCGACGCGACCGGCGCTTTCGAGGCCGAGGCGCATGGCAAGGGGCTGCAAATCGGCGCGCTGGGCCTGCCCCAAACCGCGCGGCTTTCGCTGGCGGGACGGGGCGACCTGGATGCGGCGATTCGCGGACGAAAGGGCCGGACGCCCAATATCACCGCGCAAGTTCAGGTTTACGACGCAAAGTTGAACGGACAGAGCGTCAATTCCATCTTTGCGCGGGCCGAAACCGTCGGGCGCAGTCTTGTCCTGCGAACGCTGCGGGCTGAAGACGCCAAAGGGTTCGCGCTCGCCAGCGGCACGCTCGACCTGTCCACCAACGCGCTCGACCTTAACGTCGGGGCGGACGAAATTGACCTGCACGCGATTGCCAGCGCCTTGACGCCCGTCCTCAACCCGGCAAAACAATTCAGGCAACCAAAACAAGCAGGCGCGTCGAAAATGGCGCGGCTGCCGGGAACGCCCTCAGGAACGCCGAACCAGACGCGACCGTCAAGCGCGTCGAAATCAGCGCGGTCTGCGCGCACGTTGGCGGCCGGCGCGCCGGGCGGCGACCTCTTGGCGACCGCGCGGGGCATCGGCTATTTTCGGGGCCGCGTTACGCGCTCGCTGCAATCGCCCCTCCTGAGCGGCAGATTGAGCGCGTTCGCGGTACAGGCGGGCAAGGCGGGCTTCGATAAAATCGTGACGGATTTCGACCTGACCCGCGATCAACTGCTCGTCAACGGCGGCAGCGCCCTGCGCTATCCCGGCTCGATCCGATTCAGCGGGCTGGCCCTGGAGCCGTTCAAACCCGATCCCGCCCTGAGCCTGACCCTGAACGTGGACGACCTGGACTTGAACGACCTGATCCGCACGACGGGCGCGGACTTGCCCAGCGTGCTGGCGTTGGGAACGGTCTCGACCGATGACATACTGGTGTCGGGGACGCTCAAGGATTTGCGCGTGCGGCAGCCCTTCAACGTCAGCCTGCACGACGCTTCCGTCAATGGCCTGCTGCTGCGCGACGTTTCGGCGCGGGCCGAGTACAACCCCGAAGGACTGCGGATTCTGTCGGCGGGGGCTTCGGTCGCGGACGGGCAGATTTCGGTTTCGGGGCTGATCAGCAAAACGGGCGAATTGGATTTGCAGGCGCAGGCGAAGGGCGTCAACCTGGAAGTCGCCGACACCGCCCTGTCCGAATCGCTCGCGGGCAAATTGAAGGGCGTCGCGGACGCCAGCGCGCACATTACCGGCAAGGCGAGCGATTTGCGCGTGGACGGCGACCTTGCCGGGCGGCAATTAGCCTACAACAATTTCACGATTGGCGACGTGACCGGGCGGGTGCGAAAAGAGGGCGACCGCCTCGAAGCCCCGGAATTGACCCTGCGCGAACCCGGCGCGACCGAAACAACCGGCGGGCGCGTTGCGATCAGCGGGCTTGCCTACGACCTCAAAACCAAAGCGGTCGCGGGCCGGGCGCGCTGGGACGACATCGCGCTGACTCGTTTGCGCGACCTGATCGAAGCCAGCGCGTTCGCGCAGGGCGAAAACGGCAAGGACGCGCTCAAAAACCTGCGCCAGATCACCGGCTCGCTGCGCGGCGGGCTGTCGGGAACGCTCGCGCTGCGCGGCACGACCGACGACCCGCAGGCCAGTCTGACCTGGAACGCAAAGGGCGTCAGTCTGGACGAGTATCAAATCACGTCGTTCACCGGCAGCGCGCAGGCGGACAAAATGCGGATCGTTATTCCCGACCCCGCCACGCCCGCGCAGGTGGCGCGGCTGGAAAGTCCGCAGGGCAGTCTGGAAGCCCGCGCGCTCAACCTGGAGTTTGGCGGCGACCTGACCGCCGACGTGGACGCCTACAAAATTGACCTGGCGCTGCTCGACCGCATTTATCGCAACGCGACCGGGCATACCCTCCCGCTGACAGGAACCATTGATACCATCGGTTTGCTGGCGAGCGGCAAGGCGTCGTCGCCCGGTCTGGACGTGTCCGTGAGCCTGCGCGACGTGGCGTACCGGGGCGAGCTGATTGACCGCATTGACCTCGACCACGCGACGATTCAGGAAGGCCGCATCGAGGCCGATACGATCCGCTTCGCCAAAAACGACATTACCCCGAACAGCGACGTGGTCTATCGCGGAACCGCGCGCGGGCGCATCGGCTTTTCGTGGCAGCCGCCCTACATTCCCGAAGACGCGCCCCTGAATTTGCAGGCCGACATTCCCGAACAGTCGCTCGCCATCATCGGGGCGTTTGTGCCGGATGCGGTCAGCGTGACGGACGGGCGCGTTTCGGCCCAGGCGCGCATTACAGGAACCCGCAGCGCCCCCAACGTGACGGGAGCCTTGAGCGTGCAGGCCAGCCGTTTGCAGGTGGGCGATTTTGCGACCGGCCTGCGCGATTTGAAGGGAACCGTCGCCTTTGAGGGCGACCGGATTACGATTCGCGACGGATTTACGGCCCGTTCGCAGGTGTATCGGCGCGGCCTCGCGGACGCGCGGCGGCAGGGCGATTTGATTACGCTCGCGGGCAGTATTCCGCTCCGGGCGGACAGCCTGACACAGCCGACCGGCGGAATCACGCTTCGCACGGACAAGCTGGTCGTCGACGAAAACCCG
>JBBRNU010000292.1:0-6253 GCA_038230115.1 Chthonomonadales bacterium
ATTTAGCCCGCGCAGGCGGGCTTGCGTTTCAGGACGGGGATTTATTCCCGTTCGTCCGGCTGTGTATTTCAGAACGGGCATTCATCCCCGTTCGCCGCCGTGTCACTGGCGAGTTTGCCGTCGCACAGCGCGAGTTGACGGCGGGCGGCCTGGGCGAGCGTCGGGTTATGCGTGACGACGACGACAGTCAGGCCTTCGCGGTTCAGCGCGTGAAAGAGTTCCACGATGGCCGCGCCGTTCACGCTGTCCAGGTTGCCGGTCGGCTCGTCGGCCAGCAGCAGGCGCGGGCGATTGATGAGCGCGCGGGCAATCGCGACTCGCTGCATTTCGCCGCCCGACAGCTCGTGCGGGCGATGCTCGGCCCGGCGCTCCAGTCCGACCCGCGCCAGCAGTTCGCGGGCGCGCGAGGCGGCGTTACGCCGTGCGAACAGGGCGGGCAGCGCGACGTTTTCCAGAACGGTCAGCGTGGGCAGCAGCCCGAAATGCTGAAACACGAACCCGACGGTTTCGCGGCGCAGGCGCGTCAGGGCGGCGTCGGAAAGCCCGCGCGTCGGCCTGCCGCCCAATGCCAGATCGCCCGACGTGGGCGCGTCCATGCAGCCGAGCAGGTGCAGGAGCGTGGTTTTGCCCGCGCCAGACGGCCCGACAATCGCGGCGAACTCGCCCTCCCGCAAGGCGAACGTCACGTCATCAAGGGCGCGTATCGTTTCGGCGCCGCGCCGATAGGTTTTCGTGAGCCGGTCGGCGGCAATCAGAATCGGCGCGGCTGGGAGCGCGGAGGAAAGCGCGAGCGCGGGCCGAGCGCCAATTTCGATTTCGTTTGCCTCGTTTCTTTCTTCTGCTTCTTCGCGAACGCGCGGCATGGCTCAACTCCAAATTTCAGGTACGAATCGCCTCGATGGGCGACAGGCGGCAGGCGCGATAGGCAGGCGGCAGACCGGCCAAACTGCCTGCCAGAACCGCTCCGGCCAGACACGCCAGCATCAGCAGGGGTTCGGGATGCACGAGCGGGCCGGACGGCGAAAAGGGCAAGCGCTCCCGCAGCCAGGTTTCCACGCCCGACGCGCCGACGCTCGCCAGCAGTACGCCAAGCAGCCCGCCCGTGAAGCAAATCTGCACGGTTTCCAGCCAGATCAGGCGAAACACGTCCCCAGGCGACGCGCCGACGGCCCGCAGCACGCCGATTTCGCGCGTCCGCTCCGTGACCGCCATCAGCACCGCGTTGCTGACGCCCGCGCCCGCAATCAGAAACGCTACCAGAGCCACGCAGCCGAGCAGGGTTCGCGTGGAGTTGACCAATCCCTGAATGGCGCGGAACAGGTGTGTCAGCGGCACGATGTTCATTTCCAGCCCGGCGTCACAGCCGCGCAGCGTGGCGACTACGCTGTCCATCGCGTTCGGGTCGGTCAGCCGAACGAGGATGTGGGTCAATTGATTCGGGCGGCGAAACAGTGTTTGGGCAGTGGCGAGGGGCAGATAAATAAACGTGTCGTCGGCTCCCTGCGTCGGGTTCAGGATCGCCGCTACGCGCCCGGTTTGCCCTTCCAGGCCCGGCAGGGCGAAGTTCTGGCCCAATTGCAAATGCAGGGTTTGCGCGGTCGCGGAGCCGACCAGACAGTCGCGCCCCTGCGTGGGAAACGCGCCTCGAAAATGCCAGTCGCGCTTCACTTGCAGCAGGTCGGGCAGCGCGCCCAGATAAACCGCCTGCGCGCCCGTTGTCGAATCATAGACGGCGTTCATTAAGAGCGGCGAGGCCGTGCGGACGCCATCCGCGCTGCGAACGCGCTGGATGTACTCGCCTTTCAGATAGCAGGGCCAGCTCGCGCCGTGCAGGGCGATGGAGGCGGCGTCATACGGGCAGCCTTTGGGAACGACGAGAATGTGCGCGCCCAGACGGTCGAGTTCGCCCTGCATTCCGTCGCGATAGCCGCGCTGAAACATCAGGAGGCTGAACAGAGCGGCGACGGCGATTGCGACTCCGGTCAGCGTGACGCCGGTTCGCAGTTTGCGGCGGGCGGCGTTTTTCCAGGCCATGTGCAGCCAGATCATATTTTTTGCTCCCGCAGCGCAAGGGTCGGCTGCAAACGGCTCGCCTGCCACGCCGGGTATAATCCGGCCAGCGCCCCTACCCCAACCCCGACACCCAGACACTGCGCGAGGATGCCGCCTGTCAGCGCCAGCAGGGATTGCGACGGGGCCAGCGGCGTAAAGGGCCGCACCGCGCCCTCGACGAACCGCCCCAAAGCCAGCGCCAGCAGAATGCCCAGCGCGCTCCCGATCAGCGTCAGGCACAGCGACTCGCCCAGGAGCAGGCCGAATACCTGCATACGCGACGCCCCGACCGCGCGCATCACGCCCAGCTCGCCCGTCCGCTCCAGCGCTCCCGCCAGCATCGTGTTGAAGACGGAAAGCCCGCTGATCGTGACGGCAAGGATGGCGACGGCCAGAACAAGGGTTCGCACGGCCCCGACCAGGTTCAGGAACGTTCCCATCATCTCGGCGAGGGTGACGATTTGCGCGCCCGGTATCGCCTGCAAACGGGGCGCGGCTTCCATCGCCAGGGCCGGATCGCGCAGTCGAATCGCAATCGCCGTCAGACGGCCCGGCTGATGAAACATCGCCTGCGCGGTGGCAAGCGGCACGAAGAACTGGCTGTCGTCGCTCGTTCCGCTGCGCTCCAGAATGGCGCACACGCGAAATTTTCGGTTGGCTTCGGGGCTATAAAAGCTGTCGCCGACCTGCCGCAGCTCGGTTGCGGCGGCTTCCGCGCCCAGCATAACGGAATCGCCGTCGGGAAACCAGCGCGATCCGGGCTGCATCTTCCACCAGGGCTTGAGCGGACGCACGGCTGCGTCAATGCCCACCCAGAGATCGGTTCGGCCCTGCGCGGGGCGCGGAAGCGCGGCCATCAATAGCGGAGCCGCAATCGCGACGGCCTTGTCCCCGCGCGCGGTTGCGAGGGCCGAGGCGGGCAGCGAAACGTCGAGCGTCCGGCCTTTCAGGACGCGCGCGGCGGCATCGTAGGGGCAGCCCAGGGGAACCAGCATCATCTGCCTTCCCATGCCCTCGAGTTCGCGGCTCAGTCCCTGCCGATAGCCCTGCCCGAACGCCAGCAGACACGCCAGAACGCTCACGGCGCTCGCCACGCCTGCCAGCGTCAGGCCGGTACGCAGACGCCGCCGGGTCAAATTGCGGAACGCGAGGGCGATCATTTCGGTTTCCAATCCGGGCGGTTCGTTTCGGGCGGTTTCGCGCTATTCATCGTTCGACCCGGCCCCCTTCCTGAATTGACAGGGGATGCAGATGCGCCTCTTTCGCGACGGATAGTAAGATCAGGGTTGCGTGAGCGGCGTCGAGAATCGCCAGCGCGGAAACGCGGCCCGCTTCCGGCAGGGGCGGAAAGTCCTGTCCCGGTCGCCAGGGGGAGTCGGCGGTTCGGCCTGCGAACGCGCCCAAAAACGACTGTCCCTGCAAAAAAGCGGACGCGGCTTCCGGCTCGCGCAGGCGCTGCAATTTCGCGCCTGCCGCCGCGCCGTTCGCATTCACGGCCAGAACCAGTTCGATGGCCCCGTTTTCGCCGCGCACGCGCCGCGTGACGATGGCCCCGGCAATTTCGGTTCCGCGCCGGACGCGATGCACAGTCAGGATATTCTCTTCGCTCGTCGGGGCGCGGCCCAAGCGCGCCTTGAGCGCGTCGCGCTGCCGCGTGAAAACGAGGGTTTCGTCCGTCCAGCCGGTCGCCTGCGGAAAGAACCGGCGGCAGTCGGCCTCCGGCGTGCGCCAGGGGCAAAGCCCGGCGGACTCGGTTCGCGCGGCGGCATCGGCGGGCGGGGGTGTGTCGAGAAACGGTATGTCGGGCGGGGGCGACAGGCGCGGCATCGCCCAGCTCAGCCCGACCGCCGCAACCAGCGCGGCGAACGCCAATCCTGCCAGCGGTCTTGTCCGCATCAGAAGCGCATTCCGGTCGCCGCCAGGCTCGGCTGTGTCCCGGCCACGACCGCGCCGCCCACCGTGACGGTCGTATGCAGCGGCACATCGAGAACGACGAATCCTGCCGCTTTCGTGTCCACGCGCACGACGCCGGTCTTGTCCCGAAGCATGAACCAGCAGCCCGCGACGGGGCATTTCTCGATCATCTCGCCGCGCAGGGTCACGGTTTGGCGGGCGGCGGCGGTCGTTAGCTGCCGAACCGCCACGAGCGGCGCAGGCGGCAAAGCCCCGCGCGTCTCTTCCTTTGCGCCGCAGCCGCTCAAAACCAGGCCGCCAGTCAGCGCCGCTAGTCCGACAAGGCCAGTCCTCTTGCCGAGGCCAAACATTTTTCGCATGAGTTCGCTTTCCGATTCGGGGGATTGAACTTGCTACAGGCGACGGGCCGCGACGAAATGAATTTCTTCGCTCGGTCGCCTGCGGCTGTGTGTCCTTCGGACACGCGGGTCAGGAAAGATTTCTACTCAGTTGGCATCGTGTCCGAAGGACACACGGCGGAACGCCACAAAGCGAAGAAATTCATTTCGTCGCATTCCGCCGCGCCACTTTCGACGACGCCAACAGGCAGCCCCTCGGCTCCTTTATCGCCTTTAACGCCACGCGGTTTCGCCGCCCGCTACCAAGCAGTATAGGCCAGTTTGCTTAAAGCGGCGTTAAATGCGAATTAAAAAGTTTTAATCCGTCGCTTCTTCGCCCGCCCCGATAGGTTCCTTCTGTTTTTCTTCGTCCGGCGCGTCGGGAATTGCGAAAGGAGGGGCGGAAAGTTTGCCGTCCGTGATCAAATCGGCGGGAACGGCGGGGGGAGCGGGCTGATCGGATTCGAGCGGGGGCAATTGCGACAGTTCGGCGATGCCGAAGTAGTGCAGGAAATCCGGCGTGGTGACATACAGCATCGGGCGGCCCAGCGTAGGTTTGCGGCCCGCCTCGGCGATCAGACGGCGTTCCAGAAGCGTTTTCAAGACCCCGCTGACGGAGACGCCGCGCACGGCCTCGACTTCCGGCGCGGTTACGGGCTGCCGGTAGGCGATGATCGCCAGAGTCTCCATCGAGGCGCGCGACAGTTTGGCGCTGCCGCGCGCCAGTAATCGTCCCACGACTTCGGCGTGTTCCGGGCGCGTGGCGAGCTGCCAGCCGCCCGCGATTCGCAGCAGCTGCAAACCGCTTCCGCGCTCTTTCAGCCCGATTTGCAGGCCTCGCAGCGCGCCCTCGACGGTGATTTCGTCCTGCGCGAGGGCGCGGGCCAATTCCGATTGCGCGACCGGCTCCCCGGCCACAAACAACAGGCATTCCAGTTCGGCTTCCAGCGTCATGTCGGGCCTGCGATTTCTCTGGTCTCTGCAGCGGCTTCCGGCCCGGCAATTTCCAGACCTGCGCGCGACGCGGCGTTTCGCTCCGTTTGAAGCGCGGTTTTGGTTTTCGCCCGCGACAAGGCCGTCGCGTCCGCCTCTAAAACGTCTGCCGCTTCCAAAACTTCGGCCATCGGCTTGAGCCAAATCGTGTCGTGCAGCGTGTTTTGTGCGGCCAGCGCCCGCCCGAACCGCAGGAGTTCCAGCAGGGCCAGAAACGTCAGCACGATTTCGTAGCGTGAGCAGGGCAGGATGAACAGCGCCTCGAATGGCAGGCCGTCTGGGGCGGACGCGGCGATTTTGCGGGCGATTTCGGCCATCTTCAGGCGCAGGCTCAGGCGGCGGCGCGGCGTCACGGCGGTAACCGGCTTGTCGTCTACGCCCGCCTCGCTCAACAGCCGATGCAGCGCCTGATACAATTGCCGGGCGGTCGCTTCGCCTTCCGGCACGGGCAGAATGTAATCGTCCGTGTTTTCCAAGGCGCCCCGAAAATAAATGCGGCTGCGGTCGGCTTCCCACGCGCGAAACGTGTCCAGCGTTTCCTGCACCTGCTGATATTCAAGCAGTTTCGCCACCAGTTCGGCGCGCGGGTCTTCCGGCTCGTCCTCGCCTTCGGGCGGCGGGGGAAGCGGCAGCAGCAGGCGTGACTTGATTTCGATGAGCGTGGCGGCGATCACGACATATTCGCCCGCGACCGCCAGATCGAACGCCTCCAACAGTTCCATGTAATCCAGATATTGCGTGGTGATGACCGCGATGGGAATGTCGTAAATGTCCACCTCGTTGGCGCGGATCAGGTGCAGCAGCAGGTCGAGCGGGCCGGAAAACGCGGGCGTCGTGATAAGGGGCATAGTGGCAGCGAAAGTCGGGCGGGCAGGCGTCGTTTGCGGCATCCGGGCAAGCAGTTTGGTTCGCTCGCC
>JBBRNU010000293.1:0-6248 GCA_038230115.1 Chthonomonadales bacterium
GCGTTTTCAACTCGCGAAGGCAGATAAGTCAAAACACCCTTCGACCAGCGCCGTATTTTAGCCCGCGCAGGCGGGCTACGCATTTCAGAACGGGGATTTATTCCCGTTCGCCGCATTTCAGAACGGGGATTTATTCCCGTTCGCCGCATTTCAGAACGGGGATTTATTCCCGTTCGCCGCATTTCAGAACGGGGATTTATTCCCGGCTGTCCGGCTTGGCATTTCAGCGCATGACTTATTCCCCGTCGTAGTTGCGATGGGTTCGATCCAGGTTCTCGAAGCGCGTATGCTCTTTGATGAAGCCGACAATGGCGCGGCCCGTCGGCCCGTTGCGATGCTTGGCGACGATGATTTCCGCCTCCTCCAAACTGACATCGCCGTTGTTCTGCCGCGTTTCGCTTCCCTCTTCCCCGCCCCTTTCTACAGCCTCTTTCATCTTATAATAGGCCTCGCGGTAGATAAACATAACGATGTCGGCCTCGGCTTCAATCGCGCCGCTTTCGCGCAGGTCGGAAAGCAGCGGGCGCTTGTCGGGGCGGGATTCGACGGCGCGCGAAAGCTGCGACAGGGCCATGACCGGCACTTTCAATTCGCGGGCCAGCCCCTTGCAGGCGCGGGCGATTTCCGACAGTTCCTGGTTTCGGTTTTCCGTCCGCTTGGTAGAGCGCATAAGCTGCAAATAATCAATTAGGATCAGGCCCAGACCGCCATGCTCGGCCTTCAGGCGGCGGCATTTGGCGCGCATTTCCATTGACGATACGTCCGACGTGTCGTCAATGTAAATCGGCGCTTCGGCCAGACGGCTGATGCCATCGCCGATGCGCTGCCAGTCGTCCATTTGCAGGTTGCCCGTTCTGAGGCGGTGCGCGTCCACTTTCGATTCGCAGCAAATCATACGGGTGACGAGCTGCTCCTTCGCCATTTCCAGGCTGAAAATCGCGACCGGCAGTTTTTCGTTGATGGCGATGTGCTGGGCGATTTGCACGGCGAGCGTGGTTTTCCCCATGGAGGGGCGGGCGGCGACAATGATGAGGTCGGAGGGCTGAAGACCGTTGGTTATCCAGTTCAGGTCGTCGAAGGGCGTCATATGCCCGTCGTTCATCATTTCCTTGTTTTCATAACGCTTTTCGATGCGGTCGAGTTCTTCGTCGAGGAGCGGGCGCAGGTGGTGGAAGAACTGCCCCATGCGCCGCTGCCCCACTTCGAAGACCGTGCGCTCAGCCCGATCCACCACATCGTCAATCGCGTCGTATTCCTGAAACGCCAGCCCCTGAATTTGGGTTCCGGCGTCCAGCAGCCGGCGCAGAATGGATTTTTCCTCGACCAGACGGGCGTAATACTCGATGTTGGCGGCGGTGGCCGGGGCTTCCATCAGGTTTTGGAGGTAGAGGAAACCGCCCGCGCTGTCGTATTGACCGCGCGAGCGCAGTTCATCGGGGAGGGTAATCAGGTCAACGGGTTCGTCCCGCTCGGCAAGCGCGAGAATGGCCTCGAAGATGGCGCGGTGAGCGTCGCGGTAAAAATCTTCGGGCTTGAGAACTTCCGCCGCGCGCTCCACTGCCGCGCGCTCGATGATCATGGAGCCAAGCACGGCCTGCTCGGCTTCCAGGTTCTGCGGCGGGATGCGGTCGAACGATCCGAGGCGATCACGATCAATAGCCACAGCGACACCCCTCAGCGGCGAATTTCATTTCAGCGGGCGGATCACAGTCACATTCACTTGGGAAAGCGCAAGCGGACAGGCGCGACTATCCGTTCAATGGGCCAGGCAAAGGAGGAAAGCGGGAACGCGCGTTCCGCCATCCCGCAAACCGCGCCGATGCCCCATACAAATCACCCGCCCCCTCCTGCGAAGAGAAGGGGGCGAAAATAAAACTATTGACGGACTTGTAGGACGGCTGGCCGGTTCGTCCGGTCACGAAGAACGCAGACAAGGAGCCACCGAGCCGGAAAAGAACGCGGAGGAACCGAAACGACGGGAAAATACACGCCCGGTTAAGCGCAGGCCAACTTGCAAAACGCCAACAAGCCAGCGTCTTTTCAGCCCGCGCAACCAGACGAGTTAAAGCGCGCATTTAGCCCGCGCAGGCGGGCTATCGTTTCAGAACGGGCATTCATTCCCGTTCTTGCCCGTTCGCTCCCTTTCAGAACCGGCAAGCGAATTAGCCTTCGGCGTCGGGAGCGTCGTCAAATTCCGAAGCTTTGAGTTCCGCGCTGTCGCTGCCAGCCGAAACGTCGGCGACGGGGGTGTTGGCGGCGTCGGCCTTCGCCTGGGCAGCGTCGGCTTGCGCCTGCGCCGCAGCCTCTTTCAGACGGGCGGCTTCCGCCTCTTTTGCGGCTTCCTTCGCGGCTTTTTCTTCGGCCAGAGCCCGCGCCCGCTCGCGCGCTTCCAACTGCTCCGCCGTCACGACCTCGACCGTGAACGGAACCGTCACATCGGCGTGCAGCTTGGCGGTCAACTCGTAAATGCCGGTCACTTTGATCGGGTCAATCAGGCTGATTTTGCGTTTGTCTACCGTAACGCCAATCACTTCTTTGATAACTTCGGCAACATCGGCTTCCGTGACCGCGCCGAACAGCCGCGTGGATTTCGGGCTGGCTTTGGCGAGAATCTGGAACTGCTTGCCGGTCAGTTTCTCCCCCTCCTGCTGCGCGTTCGTCAGCAGAGTCGCGCCTTTGTTCAGTTCGCGCTGCAGGCGGTCTTCGTGCTGCTTCATCGCCGCGCCTTTGGCGACGATGGCAAGCTGCCGGGGGAACAAATAGTTGCGCGCGTAGCCGTCCGCCACCGCGACCACTTCGCCGTCTTTGCCGACTTTCGGCACGTCGCGGGTCAAAATTACTTTCATTCCAAATCTCCTTCGGGCAAATGCCGGGCGCGTTCGCGAGTCACGAAGCGCGCAAGCCTGACCGTCTCAAGGACGCGCCACGCCTGCCTGCCGACGTCTGGTTCAATTTCTGAGTTGAATGCCGATCAGCGGAACGGGACGGCGCAGCAGGCTGTCGGCCCCAATCCAAATCGAAGCGTTCTTATTTACCCCATAAAGACCCCGCACGTCAAGGCGCGGGTGGTTCGTATCCCACAAATCGGCGCGCAGGCCGGTTCCCGGCGTCGGCGTCCAATCGAGTCCGGCCCCCAGTTTCGAGGCGTACAGCCCGTAGCGCGCCGTCAGTCCATTGCCCATGCGGTTGCCCGCCTGCAAATTCAGCCGCGTGTCCTGCCCCAGATCATATAATCCCAGATCGAGCAGGTTTCGCTGCCCCAGCAGAATTTGCGCGTCCACGTCCACGCGCAGGCGGGATGGGTCGAACTGCTCGGAGACATTCCCGACAATCTGCACTTTGGGCAGGTTCAGGCGCGGGGCGCGCGGCCCTTTGCCGTCCGGCCCGGACAATTTGCCCAGCAGGTCGTCAATCTTGGTCAGGACTTTATTGCCCCGGTCGGTGATGCCCTTGAAGTTGCCGACCGTCTCTTTCAAATCGCCGCGCAGGGACGGGTCGCCCACGAACTGATCCAGATCAGAGGCAATTTGGTTGAAGCGGGCGAGCGTGGTGCGCGCCAGTTCCGCCGTCTCCTGCAAGGATTGCTGCAAGCGCGGGTCGGTCACCTGCTCGGTCACGCGCTTCACAATGGTATTGGCGTCGTCGAGTGTGGCGTCCACGCGTGTCAGCAAGTTCGTCAGTTTGCCGCTCAAGCCTTCCAGGTTGCCCTTGTTGCTGCGAACAATATCGTTCAGGTCGGCGCTGAGTTTGCGGGACGTGACGCGCGCCTCGTTCGAGACTTCCTGAAAATTGCTGACGGTCGCCAGCAGCGAGCGTTTCAATTTCGGGTCGGCGATCAGGTTGCGCCCGTTACTGGCCGCGTCATTGACGGTAACCATCAGTTTCTGCGACTGATCGAGGATTTTATCAATTTTTCCATACGCCGCATTGAATTTCGTGTTCAGATTCTCGAACGAGGAGTTCAGTTTCAAAACCGTCTTTTGCAGTTCCGGGCTGAACGTTTCCAGCGCTCCGGCAGGCTGCTGGCCGGTAATGACCGGGCCAATGACGTCTTCCGACAAAATGGTGCGCGCCGCGCCGGGCCGGATTTCCACCTGCGGATTGGTAATCAGAATGCCGGAGATAATGATGAATTTAGAGTCGGTGGGGATGGTATAACGCTTATCAATCGAAAGCGTCACGACGGGCTGCGGGGGGCGCTTCTCTGTATCAAGTTCGATTTTGATGACTTCGCCGATGGCGACGCCCTGCATTCGCACCTGGCTCTGGCGCAGGAGGCCGAGCGTATTGGAGAAGGCGACGCGAACGGTATAGGTATTTGTGCGAAAGTGCGACAGGTATAAGTACAGGCCGCTGAAAGTGACCAGGGCGATCAGCGTGACGATTCCGACTTTCTGGGCCGAACTGGGTTTCATAAGCGGGCTATCCTCCGGCAGCGGCGAAAAGTCAAACGGCGATTCGAGGCGTCGCGGTCACGGCGTCGGGACCCCGATTTTGTGTTGTTCCGGCTTGATGAAGCCCTGTACGATTTCGTTGGGCGCGGCCTGCACTTCGGCGGGCGTGCCGTAAATGATGATTTCGCCCTGATGCAGCATGGCGACCCGGTCGGAAATGCGGAAGATGGACGGCAGGTGGTGCGAAACGACAACCGAGGTCACTTTGGTACGCAGGCGGGTCGCCATAATCAACTCGTCAATCGTGTTGGCGGTGATCGGGTCGAGACCGCTGGTTGGCTCGTCGTAGAAGACGATTGACGGCTGCATGGCGAGGGCGCGGGCCAAGCCGACGCGCTTTTGCATTCCGCCCGATAGTTCCGAGGGGAATTGCAGTTCCACACCCTCCATCTCGACTTCTTCCAGCCGGTCATGCACGAGCTTGTCGAGTTCCTGCCGCTTCACGCGCTTGCGATGCCGCACCACGCCGAACACGATGTTGTCATAAACGGTCAGCGAATCAAAGAGCGCGGCGTATTGGAAGACGAGGCCGAGTTTCAGCCGGACTTTATCGAGAGCAGTTTCATCGAGATTGGTGATGTCCACGTCGTCAATTAAGATTTCGCCCGACGTGGGCTTGAGCAGGCCCGTCAACAGCTTGAGCAGGGTGGTTTTGCCGCTGCCCGACTGCCCCATAATCGAAACGATCTGCCCGGTCTGAATGTCCAGATTCACGTTATGGAGAATGCGCTTGCCGGGAACCTCATAGGTCAGATTACGGATGGTGATTGCGCTCATAAGAGGCTTAATTCCGTCCGCCGAAGGGCGTCAGCACCTGGGCCAGGAAGAAGTCGGAGATGAAGATCAGCACCGAGCAGAGAACGACGGAACTGGTGGTCGAGCGGCCCACGCCGGTCGCGCCGCCTTTGGTTCGCAGTCCCTGCTGACAGGCCACGATACCGATGATGAAGCCGAAGACGACCGATTTGATCAGGCCATGCGTGAAGTCTACGGCCTGCACATATTTGTGAATGGAGTCCCAATACACGGCGGGCGCGATGCCGTAGGACGTGGCCGACAGGTAGCCGCCGAGCAGTCCGCACATGTCGGCGATGACGGTGAGCAGGGGCAGCATGATGACGCAGGCGAGCAGGCGCGGCACGACCAGGTAACGGGTAGGCGAGACAGCCATCGCGCGCAGGGCGTCCACCTGTTCGGTCACGACCATCGTGCCGATTTCGGCGGCGATGGCGGCCCCGGAGCGCGTGGCGAAGGCTGCGCCAGCCAGTACCGGCCCCAATTCATTCAAAAACGCATACCCGAGCGTGCCGCCTACGACTTCAGGAAAACCGAGTTGGAGGGCGAGATTCGAGGTGTAAATGGCGAAGACGGCTCCGGTCGAGGCGGTGTTGGTCAGGACGACCGGCAGGGAATCGGCCCCGATAGCGGCCATTTGCGTGAGCGTGTCGCGGAAATCAATTTGACCGCGCGCAATCGCGCTGATCGCGCCCAGCGCAAGCTGCATGAATTCGCCCAAAAAGGTCAGCAGGGAACTGACAAAGCCTTCGGACGGGCGTACCGGCTCGCGCCGTTTTGCCTTCCCGCCAACCGCCGTCTTGGATTTGAGCGTCTCGTCTGCCATGCGAATTAGTATAACCGTTGGCCTCCGCTCTTGTCAATGCAGGCGGACCGCTTTTCGACTTCCCGACCTAACCCCCCGACCCCCATCCTCACCGGGGAAGGGGGAGCAAACGCATTGACCGGGCGCTTCTTTCCGAAACGAGAAAGGACAAAAGCGCCGCGAACGGGCCGACC
>JBBRNU010000294.1:0-6225 GCA_038230115.1 Chthonomonadales bacterium
ATGGGAGAAGGGAGCGAAGGCGTGGGGTTAGCTCGTTGCAGGTAGATGAAGAACCTCGCCTCGGCGCGTCAGCATTGCGGATTTAGCCCGCGAAGGCGGGCTTTGCGTTTCAGAACGGGCATTTATTCCCGTTCCGCCAACCCCATTCCGCTAATCCCGTTCGATTCGTAGAACAAACGACCGCACAAGGAAATTGCACTCATGTCCGATATGCTCGCGGCGAACCCGCGCCTGTCCGTTTCCACCTGGAGTTTACATCGCGCCCTGGGCGTGACCTGGCCCGATGCGCCCGGCCACGCCCGCCAATCCGCCCCGGTTTCGACCTTCGGCGAGGGAAACGTTACTCTCCTCGACGTTCCTGCGCGCGTCGCGGCGATGGGAATTTACACGCTGGAAATCTGCCACTTTCATCTGCCGGAACGGAGCGAAGCCTACAGTAACGCTCTGCGCGCCGCGCTGGAATCGGCGGGCGTGGAACTGCTGTCTTTGCTAATTGACGCGGGCGACATTACCGACCCGACGCATCATGCCCGCGACCTGGAATGGGCGGGCGCGTGGGTCGAGACGGCGGGCCGGTTGGGGGCGCAGCGGGCGCGCGTGATCGCCGGCAAGCAGGCCGAAACGCCCGAAACGCTGCATCGGAGCGAGCAGAGCCTGCGCGAACTGGCGCGGCGGGGACGTGACCACAACGTGCGCGTCACGACGGAAAACTGGTATTCTCTGTTGTCCCGCCCGGAAGCCGTCACCCGCTTATTGGACAGTCTGGAGGGGGCGGTCGGCCTGAATTTGGACTTCGGCAACTGGGACGCGCCCGCGAAGTACGACGCCCTGCCGCAAATCGCCGTTCGCGCCGAGTCCTGCCACGCCAAGTGTGCCTTCGCCGGGCCGGGGCAGCCGGACGCGGACGACTTCACGCGCTGTCTGGACATCACGCGGGCGGCGAATTTTCGCGGCCCCTACACGCTGATTTACGACGGCCCGGACGCCGACGAGTGGGCGGGACTGGCAACCGAAAGCGGGCTGGTGACGCCTTATCTTGCAGCGGGCAAGGCGGCCTGAAACTCCAAACTTTCGCGGCGCAAACGAGCGAGGAACTAACATGGAGTCGCAATTTCACCCCGGCGAGTCGAACCCGACGAGCGCGGAACGGCTGCCTTCGCTTGCGCCCATTGAAGCGATGGAGCCGCCCGGCGAAGTGTCCGCGCGAAGGCCGGAGTCCCGATTCGTATCGCCCGTTCCGGTTGTGATGCAGAAGCGGCGCGTAAGCAATTACGAGCAGGTGCGCGTGGCCCTCGCCAGCCATGACCCGGCCCGGCGCGACTGGACGCTGTATGCCTCGCGAATGGCGCTGCTGTTCAGCAGCGCGTGGTCATTCGTGGAAGTGGCGAACGCCGAATGGCTGCCAACCCTGGTTGCGAGCGGCGTTACAGGGCTGCTATGGAAACTGAATCGCTATGCGGGCGCGCTGGAAAAGACGAAAACCGCGCTGGATTTCGCGCAGTTCGACGCCCGGCATCTGGGCGCGGTGATCCAACTGCTGCACTCGACCGAGCCGCGCCTGCGCGATGTCGCGGGAATGGTTTTGACTCGGCTGCTGCCGAATCTGGAACCGGACGCGCCGGGAGGCTTGACGCCGCACAACCGCGCGATTCTGTATCAGCAGCTGCGGCCCGGCATGGCAGGGCGCAATCCGGCGCTTACGCTCGCCATTTTGAACGCGCTGGAAAAGGTTGGCGATGACGAAGCGGTAAGCGCCATCGAGCCGCTGGCCGAAGGGCGAAGCCGCTGGCTGACGCCCGCGCAGCGACGCTTGCGCGACGCCGCCCGCGACAGTCTGGTTGTCATCGAGGAGCGGCTTGATTTTCAGCGCGGCGTCGAAGCGAAAGCCGGTCGGAAGGCGGCGGCGAGCGAGGGCGGCGAGGTCGGAACGCTGGAAATGCGGATGGCGTCCGCCGACGTGGAGTCGCAACTGGCGCGATTGGAAGCCGAGCGAAAGCAGCATCAGCAGCCGGGAATGCGAATGGCGTTTTTGGTGGCGTCCTGGTGCAGCATCGTTCCCTACACCGGGACGCAGGGCTATCTCGCGTTCGCCGAGCGAAACTGGCTGCAGGGCTTGACGTGGCTGGGCCTGTTCGCCGCCGCCACGCAGATGCACCGCTTCGCCCTGACGCCCGCGCAGACCGAGGCGGCGCGCAAATTGGCCGCGCATGATGACGTGCGCGGCGTGGGCAAGTTGGCCGAAGCGCTGGAATGGCCCGACGAAGCCACGCGGCAAATCGCCGCCAGCGCCCTCGCGCGCCTGCTGCCGCGCCTGAATTTTTCCGACGCCAACCTGCTCGACGCCCGCCAGCGCGCCATTCTTTACAAAACGCTGCGCCTGCGCGACGCCAACTACAGCGGGGAACTGCAAATCGCGATTTTAACCGCCCTGCAGCAAATCGGCGATGAGGAAGCGGTTCCGGTCGTGCAGCGATTGGCGCACGGGCTGGCGTTCAGCCCCCGTCAAAAGCGGGTTCGCAAAGCGGCGGAAGAGTGCCTGCCCTTCCTGAAAGACCGGGCCTCGCTCACCCGCGCGTCGCAAACCCTCCTGCGCGCGTCCTCGTCGTCCGAGCAGGCGAGCCAGGCGCTGCTCCGCGCCGCCCGCAATCCCGAAGAGACCGATCCCGCCCAACTCCTGCGCGCCAGCCTGTCCGAACGGAGCGAATCGGGGTCGGAATAATTCGCGGGGTTAAATTTTCGGTCTCGATTGTATCAGACCGAAGTTTCAAGGAGGCTACTTCTTCGCGGCCCATGGGACGGCGTTGCGGAAGACGCGGCGAATTTCGTCCTGGAAGTAGATGGGGTAGGATTCGTGGCCGGGCTGGAAATAAAAGACGCGGCCCTTGCCGACCGTCCAGATCAGCCCCTGCCGTGACTTTTCGCGCGTACCGTCCGGGCGCGTGTAGCGGCCATCGAAAATCACGGCTTCCGGGGCGGGAACCTGGAACGGCTCGGTATAGCGCTCGGTATGCGGCGTGACGAAATCATGCAGGCCGCGCGCAATCGGGTGTCTGGGTTCTTCGACGAGGACTTCGAGTTTCGACCCGTCCTCCACGTAGCCGCCGTCCCAGCTGCCCGACGTTCCCATCAGCGCCTTGAATGGTTTCGACCAGTGGGCTGAGTGCGTCGCAATAAAGCCCATGCCCTCGTCGCGCACGCGCGCTGCGATCCGTTCGACCAGGGCGTCGCGCACGTCGCCGTGCCGCTGGTGGCCCCACCAGATCAGGACGCTCGCGCTTTGCAGCAGATCGGTCGGCAGTCCCTGTTCCGGGTCGTTGAGCGAAACCGTCTCCACGTCCCAGCCTTTGAGCGGGCGCAGTCCGTCGGCAATCGCCGCGTTCACGTCGTTGGGATACACAGATTTGGGCGCGGTTCCCTCCGACCAGACCAGGACGCGCCGGTTCGCGGGTTTCGCGGCCAGAGCGCTGGATTCGGTCAGCGCCGCTCCCGCCGCGAATCCAAGACTGGCCCGCATCACGACGCGCCCGGTCTGGCGCAGAAACTCCCGGCGCGAACGCCCGTTTTCACTGTTCATGCGTTAAAATTTGTCCGTTTCGACTTGCAGGCGGATTTGCCGAAGGATTTTGGCGGCGCGCTCGCAGTCTTCTTCACTGCCGGTGTACGCGATGGCCCGCCCGCGCGTGTGCGCTTCCAGCATGATCGCGTAGCAGCGCTCGATGTCGTAGCCGGTCGCCTTCTGCAATTGCGCGCTGACCTCGCTCATGTCGTGATGATCGTCGTTGTAGAGGATGACGACATAAGGGCCGCTGTCGGCGACGTCCTCGTCTTCGTCGTAACCGGGCAGAACGCGCTCGTCAACGCGCGGTTCCGCCACCTCGGATTCTGCGGGCATCTTGCTTCCCTTCTGGAATCGTCGAAATCGAGAGAAAATCGCGGACGGCATGGCGTCGCTCCAAAGTATAGCCAATGGGCAAGTCGCCTGTCAAGTTCCGCCCGGCGCAAATTTCTGAAACGGGCCGCAAAATTCAACGTCCAACCCGGCAGCGGGCGGCTTCGCCGCCCAAATCCGAACGCCCGTGTTTCGCCGCTCCCGCCGGGCGACATTTTCAATACTTCCCTGCGCGTCTTTTGCGCTGCTTTGCGGCCAACTGACGCGCTCGCCAGACACCGGCTCCCATCTGTGTCCATCGCAAGGAAAGAAAGCCTTATCGTCATGATCGCTGTCCATTTGCGCCGCGCGTTTACCCTCATCGAACTGCTCGTCGTTATCGCTATTATCGCAATTCTGGCCGCTCTGCTGTTTCCGGTCTTCGCTCGCGCTCGCGATTCGGCGCGGCGCACGAACTGCCTGAGCAATCAAAGGCAGATGGGGGTGGCGTTTGTTCTTTACGCGCAGGACTACGATGAGACGCTGCCCAATTCCACGGACGGCAGGGCGGCGGAGGGACGCGCGGGCGGCTGGCTGTACTACGCGCAGTTTCCCGCTGACCGTCAGCCGGAGGGGAAAGGCTTCGACGTGAAGCGCGGCAGCCTGTACCCTTACGTCAAAAACGCCGCCGTTTACATCTGCCCGCATGATGAAGCGGCGCGCAAATCGGGCGATTCCTACGCCGCCAACTCCTGCCTGTTCGCGCGCAGCGAGATCGGTTTCGCGCGCGGCAAAGCGCTGGCGGCTTTCGCAGCCCCGACCTCGTTTCTGCTGCTCGCCGAAGAAGCGGGCTATGGCAATGACGATGAGACCCTGACCGGCTCGACCGATGACGGCTACCTGCTTTATCACGGCAACGACATCACGCGCCGCCATCAAGACGGCTCCAACTTCGCGCTGCTCGACGGTCACAGCAAGTGGTTCCGCTACGACCGCACGCAGCTCTTGCGCTATCAGACCGGGGCTGCTCCCGCCAGTTTGCCCGCCGATGTTTGCCCTTGACGCGCCGTTTCCACGCGAGCGATTCGCCAGCCAGAGCCTGAAAGCGCCTGCCGCCTGCCGGAGGTTGAAAACCCCCGGCAGAAAAAGCAAGCGTCCGTTCGGACGCCATACCCGCCGATTACCAGACAGTCTTGCGTCCGTAGGACGCTCGCACTTTGGCGCCGGGGGTTTTAACCTCCGGCAGCCACTCTTCGCGCCCGGCCCGGAAAAGAAAGAAGGAAACTTCATGGACACGAACGCCGATTTCGACGCCGCCAATTCCAACATCAACACGCTGCCGACAGAACTCGATGCGCCCACGCGCCGCGATTTCCTGCAAACCGTCGGGAAAACCGCGTCTGTTCTCGCCCTCGCGGGCGCGGCCCCGTTTCTCGTCCCGGTCGCCGCACGCGCCCAAACGCCGCTTCCCGCCCGTCCCCTGCCCGCCTCGTCTTTATCCAGCGCGAAGCCCGCCGAATCGCTCGTCAAAACCCTGTATGACAGCCTGACGCCCGGCCAGCGCGCCGCCGTCTGCCTGCCCTGGGAAGACCCGCTCCGCAGCCAGGTGCAGGCGAATTGGGCGATTGTGAAACCCACTATCGGCGAGCAATTCACGCCCGCGCAGCAGGAGATGATCCGGGGCGTCCTGCGCGGCCTGACGACCGACGAGTGGTATCCGAAATTGCGCGATCAGATGCAGAACGACGCGGGCGGGCTAGCCAACTACCACGTCGCGCTTTTCGGCGACCCGCACGGCCACAAATTCGAATGCGTACTGACCGGGCGGCACGTCACGCTGCGCGCCGACGGGCATTCCAACGAAAACGCGGCGTTCGGCGGCCCGATCTTCTACGGTCACGCCCCGCAGGAAACCGAAAAGCCCGACCATCCCGGCAACATCTACTGGCAGCAGGCGCGGCAGGCCAATCAGGTCTTCGGCGCGCTCGACGGCAAGCAGCGCGCCCTGGCCCTCCTCGACCGCGCGCCTGGGGAAAACACGATTCATTTGCAGGGCGCGGGCGCGGCGTTTCCCGGCATCGCCATCGGCGACCTGTCCCGCGACCAGAAGGGGTTGGTCGCCGCCACGATGCGCGGCCTGCTCGCGCCCTATCGCCCCTCCGACGCCGACGCCGTGATGAAAGACATTGCCGCAAACGGCGGTCTGGACAAAATTCACTTGAGTTTTTACAAGCAGGACGATTCCGGCGGCGACGGCATTTGGGACATCTGGCGGCTGGAAGGCCCGGCCCTCGTCTGGCACTTCCGGGGCTACCCTCACGTCCACACCTGGGTCAACGTCGCCAAAAACGCCAGCC
>JBBRNU010000295.1:0-6224 GCA_038230115.1 Chthonomonadales bacterium
ATTCGACTGTGACGTGGCGCACACCATGGAGCGCGTCCTCACCCGCCTCGCCACGTATCGCCCGCAGGCCGTCGCCGATCTCGTGCAGCGCGCGTTTCGTTTCGCCTGCGAAAAGCACAAGGGGCAGGAGCGCGTCAGCGGCGAACCCTACATCATTCATCCCGTTGAAGTGACCGAAATTTTAGCCGACCTCGAAATGGACGAGCAGACGCTGGCGGCGGGCCTCCTGCACGACGTCATCGAGGACTGCGGCGTGACGGCGGACGAGATTTCCCTCGAATTCGGGCCGCAGGTCGCGTATCTGGTCGAGGGGCTGACCAAGCTGCAAATCGCGGGCGTGGACGGCGGCAAAAGCCGCGACGCCCGCCCTGGCGACGAACTGGAATTCAGCCCCGCCGCCGCCGAACGTCAGCGCAAGCAGACGGAAATGGCGAAGAACGCCGCCAACCTTCGCAAGCTTTTCGTGGCGATGGCGCGCGACCTCCGCGTCATCATCATCAAACTGGCCGACCGCCTCAACAACATGCGGACGCTGGGCGCGCTTTCGCCCGGTCGGCAGTTCCGCATGGCGACCGAGACTCTGCAAATCTTCGCCCCGCTCGCGCATCGTCTGGGCATCTGGCAATTGAAGTGGCAGCTCGAAGACCTGTCGTTCAAATACACCGACCCGGAAGACTACGCGCGCGTCGCGGCTCTGGTCGCGCAGAACCGCCGCGAACGTCAGGCCGAAGTGGACGAGGCGATCGCCAGCCTCCAGGCGGCGATGAAAGAAGACGGGATTGACGCGCAGATCGCGGGCCGCCCCAAGCACCTGTACAGCATTTTCAACAAGATGAAGCAGCAAGGCAAGGAGTTCGCCGAACTGCTCGACTTGATCGCCCTGCGCGTTATCGTCCCCACCCGCGCCGAATGTTATCAGTCGCTGGGCGTCGTGAGCGCGCTCTGGCAGCCGATGCCGAACATGTTCACCGATTACATCGCGAACAGCAAAAGCAATCTCTATCAATCGCTGCACATCAAGGTGTTGGGGCCGCGCGGCACGCCGCTCGAAGTGCAGATACGCACCTGGGAAATGCACCGGACGGCGGAATTCGGCGTGGCCGCGCACTGGCAGTATAAGGAAGGCGGCAAAACCAGCGATCAGTTCGAGCGCCGCCTGGCGTTTCTGCGGCAGCAGATGTTCGACTGGCAGGCCGACAGCAAAGACCACAACGAGTTCATGCAGAACGTCACGGACGACCTGTTCACCGACCAGGTTTTCGTGATGACGCCCAAAGGCGACGTGATTGACCTGCCTGCGGGCAGCACGCCCATTGATTTCGCCTACCGGGTGCATAGCGAGGTTGGACAGCGCTGCGCCGGGGCCAAAGTCAACACCCGCCTGGTTCCGCTTTCTTACCAGTTCAAAAACGGCGACGTCGTGGATATCATCACGCGCCCCAACGCCAACCCCTCGCGCGACTGGCTCGCCTTCGTCAAAACGTCCCACGCCAAAAACCGCATCAAAGCGTATTTCAAGCGGCTGCACCAGGAAGAGAACATTCTCAAGGGTCGCGAGCTGCTGGAAAAGGAACTGGTCCATCAGTTGGAGCGCGACGCGAAAGGCTGGGGCGACGACCCGCGCGCCCTGCTGAAGGACGATTCGCTGCGCCTGCTCGCGCCGCAGTTCAACCTGCCGTCCGAGATCGAGCTGCTGGCCTCGATTGGCTATGGCACGCTCGCGGTCGGCAGCGTCCTGACCCGTCTCAAGCCCAACGCGCCCGCAGGAGAAACCGGCCTGCTGCTGGGCGGCAAAAAGTCAGACGACCGCAAACTGCAAATCATGGCGGGCGGGCTGGACGCCGACAACGTTCTGTTTCGCCGCTCGCGCTGCTGCCTGCCGATCCCCGGCGATGACGTGATCGGGTACGTGACGCGGGGACGCGGCATGGCCCTGCACCGCCGCGAATGCCCGAACTTGCAGCATTACCTGAAAACCGAGGCGGATCGCTGCACGGCGGTCGAGTATGTCGGCAACGACGGGCAGGTTTATCAAGTTTTCCTGATTATCGAGTGCATGGATCGCCAGCACCTGCTGGGCGACGTGGGCAGCATTTTCGGCGAGAACCGCACCAACATCACCGCCGTGAAGACGCAGTCGCATCGGGACAAGACCGCCACGCTCGAACTCGCCATCGAAGTTCGCAACACGGAACACCTGGCGCAAATCGTCTCGAAAGTACGCGGTTTGGGCGACATCCTCGACGTCCGCCGCGCGATGGGCGCACGCGACGAAGCCCGCCTGAAGTAGTCCCTGTCTTGCAGGAATTGCGCCCCGCCGCCGCGAACTGCCCGACAAGACCCCTTTTATTTTGCGTGGCGACCGCCGAACGGCAGTCGCTGCGCCTCGCTTTCCCCAACGAAGGAGAGACCCTGGATGGCGTGGATACGCCGACGACGCGCGGACGGGCGCCGGACGCGCGCCCCCTTCTCGCGCATGGCGGGCGGCGCGGCCCTGCTTCTCGCCGCCATCCCGCTGCGGGCGCAGCAGCCCGCGACGCCCGCCAAAGCCACGCCCCTGCCGCCAACCACGACGCAAGAGCGGCTCGTCAATCCGGTCGGGCTGACCGAAACCAGTCCTTACGGCTGGCATCCTGACTTCATCGGGTCGGGGCGCGGCGACCTCGACTTTTCGTTCGGCGTGCAGTTCTGGACCAACCGCTTTGTGCTGCGAAACCTGATTTTCGGCGGGGCGGTAGATTTGCTGCCCGGCCTGCGGGTGCGGGCGCAGGTTCGGCGGCGCGAGGGCGAAAACCGGGCGTTTCAGATTGACAGCGACGAAATCTATCTGGAAGCCTTCAACCAGTATCGCGCCCCGACCTGGAACGCGGGCGCAAGCCTGCGAATGGGCCGCGTGCGGTATCTGCATTTCCCCTACCCCGACGCCATCGCGACCTTCGATCAGGTTCCCGGCATCGGGGATTTGACCGGGGGCGGCGCGACCGATTATCGCAGTTTCGTTCTCGAAGGCGAGGCCGCCCTGAACAGCGGATGGGGCGCGCATTTCACCGGGCGCGCGGCGGGCATTGACGAACCGGCCCTCGCCCGCATCCTCGAGGCGTATGGGTTTTATCGCAGCGACTTCGGGCGCGGCTGGCATCTGGAAACCCGGCTGGGCGGGCTGGCCGTGCGGCGCGAACCCCTGGGGCGGGCGACGCAGGCGGGCGGCAACGTGTATCTTGGCAAGCGGATCGGCGAGTTCAACGTCGGGGTTTTGTACGAGCGCAAAGAGAACGAGCCGGAATACAGCGGCGTCATGGTGCAGTTTCGGCCCGGCTCGGTGACGCGCGCCCTGGGCAAAGTCTCGTTCGATTACGACCGCAAGCCGGAAGGAATCGCGCTGCAAATCCCGCTCTGGCACGGCCGCCTGCGCGAAAGCAAAACCGTGCGTTCCGGCGACGTGCTGGCGGGCGAGGTGCGCGCCGTCCGGCTTCGCACGCTCTGGCAGCAGGGGTTTATTCGCAACCAGTACGAGCATCGGCTGGCGTCGTGGGGCGAGACCGGCGACCCGAAACTGCGCTGTGTCGTGACGGAAGAACCCTGGTATTTGCAGGCCGAGGCGCTGGTCAGCCCGCATCTGGTTCCCGACAACCAGTGGTTCCGCGATCGGCAAGGCCCGGCGCAGTTCATTCAGCGTGTCACGTACCGCTATTATCGCCCCGCGCCCGCCCCCAAAACCGGCGCATGAACCGCCCCGACTGGCGCAGGGTCGGACAGAATTCGGCGTAACGCTCGTGATGGGAGGAAGGCTGCCAGATGAGACGCCTGGACATGGAACCAAGGAGCGGGAAAGTCGAACCGTCCGTCGCCTTGCTGCTGGCCGTGTTGGAGGGCGGCACGCAGGAATGGCTGGAGGAGTTGGGCGAGGTTTCGGACGCCGAGATCGTGTGGCAGCCGTTTCCGGGCGGACATAGCGTCGGCGCGCTGATTTTGCACATCGCCGACGTGGAAGCGCACTGGCTGCACGAGGTCGCGGCGGGCGCGGCGCGCACGCCCGGCGAGGCGGCGACGCTGCTTTCCGAAGAGACCGACCAGTACGCGATCCGCTGGCCCGCGCCGCCCCGTCAGCCTCTCGCGTGGTATCTCGCGCAGCGCGCGGCGGTTCGGGCGCGCACGCTCGAACTTGTCGCCGCCCTGACCGATCTGGAGCGGGTCAGCGTGCGAGGCGAGGAGGAGTTCACGCTGCGCTGGCTGTTGAGCCACGTCATCCAGCATGAGTCGTATCACGGCGGGCAGGCCGTGCTGCTGGCCCTGTTGCAACGAAAAATGGCCGGTTGATTTTCGCAAAGGCAAGGCAAGCGCAGAAAACCGCCCGCGAATTGCAGCGTGGAAAAGTCGCAAGAGGAAACTTTTCGCCGTTCTTAATCCCTTCATCAGGGCTGAGGCGCGGGGATTTCCCAAAGCGGCGCGTGGACGCCCTCGCTCGTCGTGAGCCAGGCTTTGCCGTCCAAACGATAGCCGATGCCTTCGCCCTGCTTGGTCAGGGGCAGCAGGGTCTGGCGGGGACGGGCGCGGAGGGCGTCGGCCAGGGGCTGGCCGGGGGCGATGCGCCATTCATACGCCCACAAATACGTGCGAATGACGACGCGCCGACCGTCAGGCGCGATGTCGCCGCCGGTCGCCATGCGCTCGCCCTGCGCGTACAACCCGTTGCCGCCCAGAAAATGGTTCGTGAAGGTCAGCGCGCCAATCTTCCGCAGCGTGACGAGGCGGTCGGGAGTGAGCGGCTGCGGAAAAGCGTACACGCCGCTGTGTCCGTCGCCCTCTTTCGTGACGAGAACAATTTCGCCGGTGCGGGGATGAATTAGGAGTGTTTCGGCGTCATGCGCGCCGTCCGGGTAGCGGTATGGAAACTTGTCGCCCGGCGCAGTCCGCGCTTCCCGTCTGAAATGCCCTGCCTCGACCGGCGGCTCCGGCACGCGATAGACGGCGTTATCCGCGCGGTTTCGGTTGTTATCGCCGATGTCGCCCACGTAAAGCGCCGGTTTGCCGTCCGCGCCCGGCCCCATTGCGATGTCTTCCCAATCCACGTTTGTCGCGCCCGGAACCTCGAAGCGGGCCAGCGTCCGCGCGCGGCGGTCAATCGCGAACAGGTACGGCCCGTCGCCCGAATCGTTGTGCGTCCAGAACACGCCGGGCGTGCGCCGACTGGCCGCGATGCCAGAACTTTCTGTCAGCCGGGCGTCGTCGAAAGTCCCCAGAAGCGTCGGTTTCGATTTCGACGCGCCCTTCGATGCCGAGGACGAAGACGCGCTGGAACCGAAGAAAGCGTCAATGGCCTTCTTCGCCGCCGCCCGCGCGCCCTGCCGCCCAAGCCCCCAGGCCGTCGTCGCGACCGTCAGCGCCACAAAACCGAACCCGAACCCGAAACAAAGCGCCGCGCGCCATTTGCAAGCGACGCACTGCGCGTCTTCGCGTGAATTCAGCGAATTGGCACGCGCAAAGAGGCGCGGCATTGGCGATTTATTGGGCGCGGAGCGGTGGCCGGGCAATGTTCTACTTGCCTTTCAAGGCCGGATGCTTGTCCGGGGATTGCGGGGCGGCAGGCTGCGCGGCGGGAATCTTCACGTCCTGCGGATCGTCCGGCATCTTGCGCGGCGCGATGGCGTACAGCGCGGGATAGCGCGTCAGCGTCCACTCGCGCAATCCCAAGCCCTGCCCGGTTTGCCGGTAGAGGGCGAAATAATCGTCCATCGCGCGCGTCTGGCCGAGCGGGAAATGCCCGTGCCGCCAGGTCAGTTGCTCGCGCAGGGCTTGATCGAGCGGCTCGTGGCGATACAGATGCACGTAAATCGCGCTTGCCAGCCCGGTTCGGTCGGCTCCCGCCGAACAGTGAATGAGCAGCGGATAGCGGGCGGTATCGAAAGTGAAAAACAGTTTCTTGAGGCGATCCGGGGGCGGGAGATACCGTGCGCTGAACGGAATATCCACATGGTCAATTCGCCGCTCGGCGCATTCCTGCGTTTCCGAGCGGTAATAGTCGTTTTCGTTGGAGCCGCCGCGCAGGTTGACGACGGTCGCGATGTGATTCGTATCCAGCGCGTCGGCGAGATTATGCCCGGTCAGCTGCGCGCTGCGATACACGCGCCCCGGCACGACCGCATGAACATTGCCGCCAAACACGCCGATATACCAGAGAAACAGCAGCAGGGCCGTGAGCAGGCAGGCCGCCACCGCCGCGCGCC
>JBBRNU010000296.1:0-6209 GCA_038230115.1 Chthonomonadales bacterium
AAACCCAAATCTCCGCCGACGCGGATGGCGGCCTGTCTTTTTGTCGCCAACTCCCATCCTATGCTGGTTGGGGGATAAAGAAAATGACGGTAGGCCAGCGCCATCTGCCGCGCCGCTTCCGAAAAGGGGACTTGACCTGTCCCTGTCCCCAGCCCAGGACAAGCGATAATTTCGATGCGCCGGACTGCGCTGAGATTATGACGCCTTACCGCCAGGAGCATCGCCCACATCGCGGAATAAACGTAATCTGTGCGCGAGATAGACATGGGAATCCGCATTGTCGGCGTATGCGCCAAAAATGGATGCCTGGCATGCCCTGTTTCCACAATCAAGGAGGTTCCCACCGGTTGTTCGCCCAGGAACTCGTCGAGAATACGCTGCTGAACTCTTTGCATGAGAGCCTCGCCAAGGAAGCGGATAATTGAGGCGTCTACTCCCCCGTCCATCAAACCGAAAGAGTTCGCCGGACTCGCCATGCAATCGAAGGAGCTTATCTGTTCAAAGTAGCCATGCGTCACATCAACATTTGGCAACTCGGCAAACTGCTCGCGCCATGCTATGCATAGGGAAGCATTCGGGTCAACGAGCGTCAATTTGAAATCACTCATGGATGGTCCTTCTCACCACGAACCGCAATCCAATGCCGTGAAATTGCCCGCCACATCTCCACTTTGAGACGGAAATGTCGCGTGAACCTATAAATTTTTCTATGGCTGCGTGTCGCGTCCGCGAGGACGCTTGGCGAAGCCTCCGTGCCGGGGCTTTTATAGCCCCGCACTTCTGGCCTGACGCTTCGCGCCGAGCCTTTTATAGCCACGCGCATCGCGCTGCTTATCCCGTCACCATGCCCACGATGTGATACCCGGCGTCCACGTGCAGGACTTCGCCGGTGATGCCGCGCGCCCACGGGCTGAGCAGGAACAGCACGCTGTCGCCCACCTCGTCGGCGTCCACGCCCCGGCGCAGGGGCGCGTTCGCCGCCACCTGTTTCAGCATCACGTCCAGGTCCGAAATGCCCGACGCGGCCAGCGTCTTGATCGGCCCGGCGGAAACGGCGTTGACCCGAATATTATCCGCGCCCAGATTCGCCGCCAGATAGCGCACGCTCGCTTCCAGCGCCGCCTTCGCCACGCCCATGACGTTGTAATTGGGAACCACGCGCTCCGCCCCAATATACGTCAGCGTCACGATGCCGCCCCCGCCCGCCGCCTGCATCAGGGGCCGCGCTTCCCGCGCCAGACTGATCAGCGTGTAGGCTGACGTGTCGTGGGCGAGCGCGAATCCTGCCTTTGATGTCGCCGCAAACTCGCCCTGCAATTCTTCCCGGTTGGCGAACGCCATTGCGTGAACCAGCCCGTCCAATTGCCCGTCAAAGGCGGCTCCGACCTGCTGCATGAGGATTGCCACCTGCGCGTCGTCGCTGGCGTCGCATTGAAAAATCGGGGCCGAAATGCCCGCCTCAGTCATCAATTTCCCTACGCCGCCCGCTTCCCGCTCGCCAAACACCGAGAAAGCCAGCTGCGCGCCTTCCCGGTGCAGCGACAGGGCCGTATGCCATGCGATGCTCCATTTGTTGCGCGGCCCCGTTACCAGAACGCGCTTGCCCGCCATCACTCCCGCCATCGTTCGCATCCTTTTCTCAGGGATCAACGCTATCGAAAGACTGTCGCGAATTTCAAAGCCTCGTCCTGCTCAACACCGCCCAGCTCAACCTATTCTAGCGACATTGTACCCTACCCGCCCGCAAACACTTCCCGCCTATGCTGCGTAAATAAACCGAAGAAGGATTGGCAAGCATCAGCTTTGGTTTTGTTCGGCTGCCAGCCCGCGCGGTGTATAATAGAGTTGGACAGCCAATCCCGCCTGCTCTGTTTTCAGGAGAACCAAACGATGTCTCAGTTACTCGAAAAGGCCTACTCGCGAGTAGTTCAATTACCGGACAGCCAGCAGGACGCTATCGCCGCATTGATTTTGGAATCGCTTGCGGATGAAGAACAATGGACAGAGCAGTTTGCTAACTCCCAGGATGCATTGGCAAAACTGGCTATGGAAGCCCTCGCAGAACACAAGGCGGGCAAAACATTGCCGCTCAATTCAAAAGCCCGGTGAAGTTGCAGACATCAGAAGGAAGTTATCGTTGTGCCTGCCAATGAATTCGACGAGACCCTCTTTCCGCAAGTCGCAATCGGAAGCAAAGTCGTCGTTTGGTGTCTTGAATTCCCGCCGGAGCGACGCGGTGATAAAATCTGTACCCGCCTGCTGGAAGAAGTGGAAATCGAGATTGTTGACATTGAGCGCCGAAATCACCGGAGCGGCCCGCAGCCTGCGACATTGGCTGCAAAAATCAAAGCATTCGTCAAACGCCTGACAGTCCGACAGGACGGAAAGTCACTGCAAAAACCGTTTCGCTATGTTCTTGGCAGAGACGCGGCGGGACGGGAATTTCATACTTGTATCGCTATGCAATTCGCAAAGAAGAACCGTCTCGAGCCAGTTTTTATTGTTCTTGCCAGCATTATTAAAGGCGGGGGCAGCCCGGAATGGTGGACGCCCGCATATTTTCGCCGCAGCGGTTGGCATCTGCTTGAAGACGAAACATAGAATTGCGTTCACACTGCTTATGAGGAGGCTCAATGAGCGCGGCAGACGAGCGCGCCAAAGCGCTGACGGCGGCTCGCGCCGATTTTGGCAAGGCGTTGCTTCTGGCGGAAAACGTTTCGGAAGCCTGCTATCGCTGCCAGTCGCTTGCCGCCGTCGCCCGCCTCGCGCCCGAAGCGGAAGTCATCCGGGTCGCCGACAAAGCCTTGAAAGCGGCCACGCTTGCCGGAGACGCTTACAAGCGCGTTGCGGCGGCAGCCTGGCCGGTTCGTGCGCTGGCCGAGCGGGGCAAGGCGCAATTCGCAAACCGCGTAATCCAGGCTCTGCTTGAGGAGGCCGTGCAAATTGAGCCGCCGGTGAGCAAAATCAGCGCGCTCGCGGTTCTGTGGGAAGCTGCTTGGCCGCTGCCCCTTGAGATCAAGCAGCCCGTCCTGAACGCCCTTCTTTCCGCCTGCCAAGTCGCCGACAGTTGGAAGGCGGGGCGCATTCTGCGAGATATCGCGCTTGTTGTCGCCGCCGAAGACAGGCCGCAGGCCGAGCGCATTATCGCTTTCATGCAGGAAGGCGCGTATAAGCGGCAGGCCCAACGCCGTCTTGACGCGGGGCAGGTCGGAACGGCGCGCTTTTTCTTCTAAACAGCCGTGCAGAACAAGTTTTCTCTGTGCGCTTGGATGATCGGGGAGCTGTCAGCGTGAGCCGGTACAACGAGAAAATCCCTCGCCTTGAACACTATTCGCAGCAATTTGCCAAGCGGTTATTTGCTTGTCACCCGGAGTGGAAACAGTACGAAAGTCGCTATGCCCAGGGCGAACCCGGATTGCTGGACTATTTTCTTGAAGTGAAGATACCCTCAGCGAACCCGCAAGTAATTGCGCCGTTGCTAATTCGCACGCACCCACGAGAAGTTTTCGTTCGGTGGATGGAGGGGTGGCACGTTCATATCAGTCCCTGGTCGCATCAGAGTGCAGAGTCGCATTACGAGGTTGTTTTGAAAACCATAGACTTGCTTGTCTCTGACGAATATCTGTTTGCCAACATTTACAAAGATGGTGAATGCGCCGGCGGTTGGGGCGGCGGGGTTGGAAGCGTACCGGCAGAAGATTTCCAACCGAAACCGGGACAGAAAATCGTCGTTCGCTCATCGCGCGGAAACCATGATCGGGAATTTTAGCGCAGGGCTTCGGCCCAGCTAACCACCTTCTTCGGCAGGACTTCTTTTGCGTCCCGTCGAATTTCGCCCTACCCGCCCGTAAGCAATAAGGAGTCATCTGCAACGCCGTGAATTATCCCAGAACACCGGGCCAACGCCGCCTTCCACTCGCAAATTTCGCGCCTCGCGCGCCGTTCGCCGTGATCTTCGCCCTGCTGCTCGTCGGGCTGCGCGCCGTTCCTGTTCGGGCTGCGCCGCAGGACGCGCCCGTTCCGGCCCTTCCACTGCATCTCGCCTACGACCTCAGCGTCGCCGACCTTGCCAGCCACAAGCTTGGCGTTCGCATCACGCTCGACAACCCGCCGCCCGGCCCCATCAGCTTCGCGATCCCGGCCTGGACGCCCGGCTACTACCAGATTCTCGCCTACCAGAAAGACATCGAAGCCGTTACTGCCGCCGATGAGACGGGCAAGCCGCTCCCGCTCACGCGCGCGTCGGAACGGGTCTGGACGATTGCCCCGGACGCCGCGCCCGACGCCCCGCCTGCTCATCGCATCGTCGTCTCGTATCGCGTCAATGCCAACGACACCGGGCAGGGCTTTTTCGGCAGCGTTCTGAACGGCGCGGAGCGACAGGGTTACGTCAACGGCGCTTCGACCTTTCTGTATCTTGTCGGGCATACCGACGCCCCGGTTTCGCTCGCCGTCGCCCTGCCCGCGCGCTGGCGGCTGGCGACTCCGCTCGACCCGCAAACCCCGGCAGCTTCCACAGCGACGCCTGCGACTTCCGACACGACCCGCGCCGACAAAGCGAACTCCGACGCCAACGTCGCCGCCCCGGACGCGACCGCGAAACCCAATCCGGCCCCGCAGTCCGTCCAACCTGCCGCCGAGCCGACTAAATTTACCGCCCGCAGTTATGACGAGATGATTGACTGCCCGCTGCAAATAGGACAATTCGCCGATACCGAATTTACGACCGATGGCGTCCCCTTTCGCATCGTGATTGCGGGGCATAGCAGCGTGGACAAGCCGCGCCTTGCCAGCGTTGTATCGCGCATCGTCCACGCCGGAATCGCTCTGTTCGGCGCGGCCCCGTTTCGCCGCTACGTCTTTTTCTATCACGTCGGCGGAGGCGGGTTTTCTGGCGGCCTGGAGCATCGCAGTTCTACCGTGATCCACCTTAACGAATCGCTTGGCGACGGGCGCGGCGAAGGCTTCCAGACCGTGACCGCGCACGAATTTTTCCACGCCTGGAACGTGAAACGTCTGCGTCCGGCGGGGCTTGGCCCGTTCGATTACACGCAGCCGGTTCGCACGACCTCGCTCTGGTGGGCCGAGGGCGTCACGGATTATTACGCCCAGCTGCTGCTCGTCCGCGCCGGACTGCGCGACCGCGCCTGGTTCCTCGACGATATGAACGACCGCATCGCCCAACTAGACGCCACCCCCGCCCGCCGCCGAGTCTCGCTCGCCGAAGCCAGCCAGCGCGCGTGGGAAGGCGGCAGCCAGGGCTTCGGCGGCCTGAGTTACTATCTCAAAGGCAGCCTGGTCGGGTTTTATTTCGACCTGCGAATCCGCGAGCTGACAAACGGCAGGCGCTCGCTCGACGACGCCATGCGCGAACTCGACGTGAAGTATGGGCGGCGCGATATCGGCTACCCCGAAACGGCTCTGCTCGACGCCCTCAATGTCGCTTCTGGAAGCGACCTGCGCGAGGAATACGACCGCTATGTCCGAGGTTACGACGATTTCGATTGGGGCGGCGTGATGAATGCGGTCGGCCTGCTGCTCGTTCGCGCGCCCGTCCCCTTCCTGGGCGTCGCCCTGACCTCGCCGCCCGATGACGCCAAAAGCGACGACGCCGGCCCGGTCATTGTGCAGGAAGTCGAAGCGGGTTTCAGCGCGGCCAAAATGGGACTCAAGCCCGGCGACCGCATCGTTCGCATCAACCAAGCCCCGGTCACGCTCGCCTCCTTTTCGCCGATTTTGCGAGCCGCGCCGACCGACCGGCCCCTTGTCCTCGACATCGAACGCGACGGCCAGCCGCGCACGCTTGAAGGCAAGGTCGGCGTCCAATTCACCCGCCAGCATTCGCTCACGGCCCGCCCGGACGCACAGGTATCCGCTTTCGCCCGCCGCCTGCGCGACCAGCTTTTCGCCGCCAACCCAAAAGCCTGAACAGCCGTTCAAAGCGAGTTTGCATCACAGCGATAATGGGGAGACGAAATGAATTTCTTCGCTAGTGGCGTTCCGTCATCCCAGGGTTAAAACCTATGCGTGTCGAAAGTTCGCGAATCGTGACCGGCGGCGACGAAATAAATTTCTTCGCTCGGTAGCCTGCGGCTGTGTGTCCTTCGGACACGAAATTCAGCAAAGACTTTCACCTTCCACGCGATTAGCGCGGTTGGCATCGCGTCCGAAGGACGCTCGGCGGAACGCCAGACAGACCGGGGTTTTAA
>JBBRNU010000297.1:0-6191 GCA_038230115.1 Chthonomonadales bacterium
GCGCTTTCTTGAGCGTAGCGAGCGGCGTACTTGCCGCGCCCGCCACTGAAATCGTATTCCGCTCGCATTTCGTTATCGTCTGGCTCGATTTCTTTGTTCAACTTGATTTTTCTCGCGTGTGGAGCGGCGCCGCTCAAAAGAACTTCATGGCTTCAGTATAGCAAACGGATTGGCAAAGCGCAACCGGAACTTACCGCCCGGACGAGACTTGCCCGCAAGCGAAACGATCCGCGCCGCTGCCAGACGTTTGGGTTCGAGTCGCCTGCATTCAAGACGGGCGCGGGAAGTTCGGGTCGCGCTGCAACGCTTCCAACTGCCGCGTGTGATAAGCCGTGTGCGTTTCCCCCAATTCCAGCATCTGCGCGGCGGTGAGCGGCCCCAGCTCGGGATGCGCGTAGCGTTTTTCGTCGCCCCGCAGCGTATCCAAAACCCGGCGCATTTCGCCGCGCGCCCCCTCCCAGCGCGCCAGCAGTTCGGGCAGCGGCGCGTTCCCGCAGGGTTCTACGCCGGGCGACGGCAGCGGCAGAACGGCATCACGGCGCAGGGCGCGTAACACCAGAGCGCGACGCCAGGCGCGGGGCAGAACGCGGAACATCAGGGCTTCGGGTTTTATCGCGTTCGCGTCCTGTGCGCGTCCGACCGTTTCGTCGCTCAACACGAGATGCTCGACGATCTGCCGAACGCTCCAGACGTCGGTTTTTGGCGACCAGTCCCGCTGCGTGTCGCTCAGGGCGAGGACGTTGTTTTGGAGGGCGGCGCGCTGACGCTCGATGGCGTCGAAACCACATTGAAGTTCAGATTGCATAAAGCGCTCCGTTGAGATTGCGTGGCGGATGGAAGCGGTTCACTTGAAAGCGATTCGATGGCAATGCGCGCCCGTGTTCGCGTGAGGAAGCCGACCCGTTATGGCAAGCCGCTCGCCCGCGCACGGCCCCGGTCAGGCGTTCAGGCCGCGTCGCCTGCGCCGCAGCAGCCAGACAAGCCCTGCCGCCGCCAGGAGATGCAGGCTCATCCCGGCAAATTCCAGCCCGTAGTTGACCCAGAAACCGAAGCGGTCAGGGTCCGGCCCCCAAAGAACATCGTACACTTCTTTGATCGCCACGACATCCAGGACGGTCAGCGCGTTCATGACGAGGAGCAGGCTAGCCCAGTAGGTTGGAAAGCGTCCAGGACGCCAATAGCGCGGGACAAGGACGCGCCAGTTGACGTAGATGGCGGCGGCATAGGCGACGAGCAGCAACCCCGTCGCCAGACCGTTCAGAAGAAGCGTCGGGTGGTTGTTGCGAGAAACGACGCCCCAGAAGCCCCAGAGACCGGTCCAGACCGCAATCTGCCGTTGTTTTGTCATGGTATTCGTCGGCGTCCCAGGCATGTGACCGAAATGGGTAAGCTGCGCCGTTTGCCAGACGAAGCGAAGTTGCCGCTCAACGGTGCATTTCACACGGAACAGGTTTCTGCAACCCGTCTGCGGCATGAGAATCAATTTGGTTGATAGTTCAATTCTGCAAGCAGTTCCACGCCTGCTGGAATGACGAGAGGAGTGGCGTTGACGTTTGGCTGCCAGCCGCGCTTCAATCCCGCGCGAATTAGCGCCGCCGCCCATCGAGGCGTGTGCAGATTGACGCCGCCCGTGCCTACATCGCCTGCAATGATCGGCCCGCCCGTTCGGAGAGGTCCGCCGGTGATTGCGTCGTCTCGCGTGACGAAAACAATTCGCAGGGGGCTGGCAGCGTTGTTCTCTGCATAGGCTGTGAAATCGTCCCGACAGCGAAAGGGGTTCGCAGGATCGTCTGCGCTTTCATAACGCGGACTGAATTTCCAACGGTAAGCGGAGCCGTCCACCACAAGGCTTCGGAGTTTTTTCTTTGCCACTTACCGCCTTCATTTGAAACAGTCTGCGTCGGGTTTCGGCGCGAAGACGTTCCATTTCCTGCTGACGTTTTGCAATCCGCTTTCCTGAAAGCGAAGTGGAGCGCACGCACCTTTATTGCGCTCCACTTCATTATACACCGGAACCGCGCTGCTCAACGCGCGTCAGGCCGCAATTGGCTTCGCGTCATTTTCGAGGCCGTTGCGCGAAGAAGTCAGATTATAGCCCGTACACTTCGCCGAATTTGCGGTTCAGGTAGTCCACGTAAGGGGCGGACGTGAGCGGCCCGCCTGTCGCGCGCTCGATGAGTTCGCCGGGCAGGTATTTTTTGCCGTACTGATGGACGTTTTCGCGCAGCCAGCCGAGCAGGGGCGCGAACTCGCCGCGCGCGATCTGCGCCTCCAGGTCGGGCAGACTCTGGCTGGCCGCGCGCCATAGTTGGGCCGAAATCAGGTTGCCGAGCGAGTACGTCGGGAAATAGCCGATTAACCCCTCCGACCAGTGAATGTCCTGCAAAACGCCGTCGGCGTTGCCGGTCGGGGCGATGCCCAGATATTCCTGCATCTTGGCGTTCCAGGCTTCCGGCAAGTCCCGAACCGCCAGCGCGCCCGTCAGCAGGTCGCATTCCAGCTCGAAGCGCAGCAGAATGTGCAGGTTGTAGGTGACCTCGTCGGCCTCGACGCGAATCAGCGACGGCGTGACCTTGTTGATGGCGCGGTAATACGTTTCCACATCCAGACTGCCGAACACATCCGGGAAATTCTGGCGCAATTGGGGCAGGAGGTATTCCGAAAACGCGCGGCTGCGTCCGACCAGGTTTTCCCACAAGCGCGACTGGCTTTCGTGAACGCCGAGCGACACGCCGCCTGACAGCGCCGTCGCCTCGTACTGCGGGGCCGACCCCTGCTCGTACATCGCGTGGCCCGCCTCGTGCATCGAAGCGTAGAGCGCCTGCCCCAGATACTGCGGGTTGTAGCGCGTCGTGATTCGCACGTCGTCGCGCGAAAAATTGGTGCAGAAGGGATGCGCGGCCTCGTCCTGCCGTCCGCGCGTCGTGTCGTAGCCAATCGCGCGGGCCACGTCGAGGGTGAACGTTTTCTGCTTATCAATCGGAAAATCGCCGTGCAGAACCGCGTCGTCTACGGGGTGTTCGCTTTGCGCGATGCCCTGCGTAAGTTTGACCAGATGCGGTTTCAGGTCGGCGAACATGGCGGCGATGTCCTGCTGATGCGCGCCGGGTTCGTAAGCGTCGAGCAGGGCGTCGTAGATGTGCTGCCGGTAGCCCAGATGTTCGGCCTTCTGACGCGTCAGGTCGAGCATCTTCTCGAGGGCGGGCGCGAAAGCGTTGAAGTCGTTGTCCTGTCTTGCGCGCACCCAGATGTCATGGGCAATCGAAGCGTGGCGCGTCAGCTCGGTGACCAGTTCCGTCGGCAGTTTGGTTTCGCGGTCATAATCGCGGCGCAGGACGCGCAGCATTCGGACGTCGTCGCTATCGTCGGCCTGTCCCTGCGCGGCGGTCTCGGCTTTTTGCAGCAGGTCGCCGGTTTCCGCGCTGACGAACAGCGCGTGCATGATATTGCTTAGGGTCGCCAACTGTTCAGCGCGGGCGTTCGTGGCTCCCGACGGCATTTGCGTCTGCTGATCCCAGGCCAGCAATGCGGTCGCCTCGCCCAGACGGGCCAACTGCGCGACGCGGGTTTTCAAGGCGGCAAGACTTTCGATCATCATGGCTCCTGAAGTGGAAAAAGTAGAAATCGGATTGAAATCGAGGGGGAATTGTTCTGAAAAGCATACCCGGAAAGGACGCTTTCCTCCAACCCCGGCGGCAAAATATTCGGGCGTTTTTCGAGAAAAGGGAATGGGGTTGATTATGGGCGAGCGCGAACCGGCATTCCGGTTAAAAACGCCTTAAATTAGTAGACGCATGGTTAAAAACAAGGCTATTATGTAGACAGGCGTTCTTGACATTGGCGCTTTCCTGTGATAGAATAAAAGTAGAGAAAAGAGAGTTTTGCGGGCCTGCGCGGGAGGAAAATTACCCCATGAAAAGTCTGACCAAGAAAGAATTAGCGGTTTCGATGCACGCTTCCGGACGCACCGTCGAGGAGATCGCGCAGTCGCTCAACTGCTCGCCGACGTATGTGGCGAACGTGCTGATCGCCACGGGCAAAACGAGCGATTACAGCGATTTATATACCAGCAGCATCGCCCAGAACGCTTACGCGCGGATGTTCCGCGGCGTGCTGCGGTTCAAAAACGTGGAGGCGGCGCGCGAGTCGGTGGAGCGGATTGACGCCCTGTTTCATCAGTTCGGGCAGGAGCGCGACCGGCGCGGACAGCATCAGGCGCAATTGATGGCCCTGATTG
Organism: Chthonomonadales bacterium; assembly: GCA_038230115.1. GTDB lineage: Bacteria > Armatimonadota > Chthonomonadetes > Chthonomonadales > Chthonomonadaceae > JBBRNU01. The sequence continues at coordinate 4,238 of JBBRNU010000297.1, forward strand.
GCAAGAACCGAGCCGAGGGGATCAACAAGCAGGCTGAAGCGAAGGTCTTTTCCGACTGGCTGGTCTCGCATCTGGACACGGCCCACGCGCCCGCCTGCGACCTTCAGCCCGCCCTCGATCTGGCTGGCGAGGACAACGGCGACGACCCGCGCGGCGAAGACTTTTCGCAGATGTCGCCCTACGAAGCGACCTTGGCCTTCGCCTAACCTGCAACCAACTTGCCTGCGAACGGGAATAAATCCCCGTTCTGAAACGCTAGCCCGCCTGCGCGGGCCAGAGACACAATGGAGCATAGGCTTTCACGAACTGAAAGCCTACTGGAGGCGCGGCATTGGTCTTCAGCCCTCGAAGGAGGGCTTTGCATATCAGAACGGGGATTCATTCCCGTTCCGATATGCTTTTTACCAGTTTCACCAGCCGCGTGAGGCCATCAGTTCGGCTTCCGGCAGGGCGCGCACGTCCAGGCCGGGCATCGCGTCGCCCAGACCCATCGAGACTTCCGCCAGATACGCCGGGTCGTTGTAATGGGTCGTCGCGTCCACAATCGCCCGCGCCCGCGCTTTCGGGTCGGACGACTTGAAGATGCCGGAGCCGACAAAGACCGTTTCCGCTCCCAGCTGCATCATCAGGGCGGCGTCGGCGGGCGTGGCGATGCCCCCGGCGGAGAAGTTCGGAACCGGCAGTTTGCCCGTCCGATGCACTTCCAGGATCAGGTCGTAGGGCGCGCGGAACTCCTTGGCCGCCACCATCAGTTCGTCTTCGCGCAAAATCTGAACGCGCCGAATGTCGCGTATCAGCGTCCGCATATGCCGCACGGCCTCGACCACATTGCCGGTTCCCGCCTCGCCCTTCGTGCGGATCAGGGCCGCGCCCTCGCCCACGCGCCGCAGCGCCTCGCCCAGGTCGCGGCAGCCGCACACGAACGGCGCTTTGAACGCGTGTTTGTGGACGTGGTTTTCCTCGTCGGCGGGCGTCAGCACTTCGCTCTCGTCCACGAAATCTACGCCGAGCGCCTCTAAAATCTGCGCTTCCACGAGATGCCCGATGCGGCATTTCGCCATGACCGGAACCGTGACCGCCTGCATGATGTCCTTGATCATCTTCGGGTCGGACATGCGGGCCACGCCGCCATCTTTGCGAATATCGGAGGGAACGCGCTCCAGCGCCATGACTGCGACCGCGCCCGCTTCTTCCGCAATCACGGCCTGTTCGACGTTCGCGACATCCATGATGACGCCGCCCTTGAGCATTTCGGCCAGACCTATTTTGGTGCGCCACGTAGATTTTTGCGCCTCATAATCACTCATAGCATTCTCCTTCGAATTCCTATCCGCCGCGCCATTTCGCCTGACCGCGTATTCCTTTTACTCTTCCGTTCGCCGCCCGGTTCCGCTTTGGGAGAGTTCCCTTTCGGGAAGTTGGACAGCCTGTCGCAAATTATCGCCGCGCATTGTCGTTCCGCTCGCCGCGCTACATCTCGCGCCGCCATTGCAGGGCGGAAATCAGCGTGGCCTGGTCGGCGTAGTCCAGGTCGCCGCCCGCAGGCAGACCGTGCGCGATTTGCGAAACCTTCACGTCCATGTCCAGTTTTTTGATGGCTTTGGCGAGAAACAGGGCCGTCGTCTGGCCTTCGGTCGTCGGGTTGAGGGCGAGAATCACCTCTTTGACGCCATCGGCGACGCGGGGAAACAGCTCGCGGATTTTCAAGTTTTCCGGCGTGATGTTGTCCATCGGCGAAATGACGCCCTGCAGGACATGGTACTGCCCTTTGTATTCGTTGGTCTTTTCCATCGCGATCAGGTCGCGGGTTTCGGCGACAACGCACATCAGCGAGCGGTCGCGCCGAGGATCGCGGCAGACCTCGCACAAATCCTGATCGGTGAAGTTGGCGCACTGCTTGCACAATTTGATGTTGTCTTTGACAGACAGGATCGCTTCGGCGAGCTGCCGCGCC
>JBBRNU010000298.1:0-6179 GCA_038230115.1 Chthonomonadales bacterium
ACGCGTCGCGCCGCCATGCCATAATTACGGGCGGAAACGGGCAGTACACGATCATGGATAACAACTCGTCGAACGGCACGTACCTCAACAGCGTGCGGGTTCCCGCGCAGTCGCCGCAGCCCCTGCGCCCCGGCGACGAGATCAACATCGGCAACACGCGCTTCCGTTTCGAGGCGTCGTAAAAGGACTTGTTTTGCAAGGGAGTGGAATTGTAACGCTGGCAGCCGAGGGGGTAAACCCCTAGTAGGAGTTGTAAAGCGCGCCTGCGCGGGCTAAAATGCCCGTTCTGATAGGCCCGACGAATGAGGTTGGGAGAACGGGCATTCATGCCCGGTCGACGAGCCTATCAGGACGGGAATAAATGCCTGTTCCGGCGTCTATCCTGTTCGACGCGCGTTCGTTCAGGCAAGCGGAAAAGAGCGGAAAGAAAGGGTGCGAACCGCATGAGATCGCGGATCATGGTCAGCCTGATCGCCGGAACGATTGGCGGGGCGCTGGGCGCGCTGCTTCAGGAGCGGCTGCTCAACTACAACGACTCCTACACGATCCAGAACGGCCTTTCAGTAGAACAGCTGCGAACGCTCATTTATTGCGTGGGCGGGCTGACCGGGATGTTTCTGGGCGTCGTGGACGGCATTCTTCGCGGCAACTCGCGCACGGTCGCCTGGGGCGCGGTTCTGGGCGCATTGGGCGGCATCGTTCTGGGCTACGTCGGCATCTCGCTCGGCAATACCGTGTACGCCCTTCTGGGCGGCTCGAACGATCTGCACGCCAGCCCCGGCTTGTTTGCGTTCAGCCGACAGGTCATCGCGCGGTCGTTCGGCTGGGCGCTGATGGGGCTGGGGCTGGGCGTCGGGTCGGCTCTGGCGACGCGCTCGCCCCGGCGCATTCTGCACGGCGCGCTTGGCGGTTTTCTGGGCGGCTTTGCGGGCGGCTTCGTGTTCGACCTGCTGGCGATGAGCGCGCAGCCGGTGCAGGCCGCGCTGGGAGCCGACGGCGGGGTGCGCGATGTCGCCGCGCCGAGCCGATTGATTGGTTTCACGGCGATTGGCGGACTGACCGGATTCTTCATCGGACTGGTCGAGGAGCTATTCAAGCAAGCCTGGGTCAAAGTCCTGGCCGGGCGCAACGAGGGCAAAGATTTCACGCTGGACAAGCCGATGAGCATTCTGGGCCGCGACGAGCGCTGTGACGTGCCGCTCTATGGCGACCCGGCCATCGGCGCGCAGCACGCCGCCATTCGCGCGGAAAATAACCGGCATACGCTGATTGACGGCGGCGCGCCCCTGGGAACGATCGTCAACGGACAGCCGGTCGCGCCGCGCGGCGAACTGCTGCTGCGCGACGGCGACATGATTCAAATCGGCGCGCAGCGGGTTCTCTTTCGCGAAAAAGCGACCGCAAGTAAACTGGCCCGTCCCCCTTCCGACGCGCCGCGAGCGAAAGCGGGCGCGCCCGGAGCCTTGCCAATCCCCGCGCACCTCTGCCCGTTCTGCGGCGGCGCGAAAAACGCGCAGGGCGGCTGCCTGTGTTCGGTCGGCGGCGGGGCGGTCAGCAGCGGATCGAATAATTTGGGCGATGGGGGCTATGCGGGCGGGGGCATGGTCGGCGGGCCAGGCGGGGCCGGTTATGGCGGCGCGGGGTACGGCGGTCTGACAGGGCCGGGAGCGCAGAATTCGCAGGTCGGCGGGTTGGGCGGGGCGATGAACGGGGCGGGTTTGACGGGCTACGGCGCGTTCCCTGCCCCGGCGTCCCCCGCATTTGGAGCAGGAGGTACAGAGATGCCGCGACTGGTGGGAGTGGAAGGCCCGTACACGGGGCAGGGATTTTTACTGACCAGCCCGAATATCGTGGTGGGCCGGGAACCGGACAAAGACATTTCGCTCGCCGCCGACAGCACGATCTCGCGCAACCACGCCCGGATCGTCAATGAAAACGGCGATTTCGTGGTTTACGACAACGGTTCCGCCAACGGCACGTTCGTGAACGGGCGCAGCGTCGCGATGCAATTACTGGCTCCAGGCGACATCGTGCAGTTCGGCAACAGCAAATTTCGGTACGAGTAGCCGGGCGAACGGGGAGAACGGGAATAAATCCCCGTTCTGAAACGCTCAGCCCGCCTGCGCGGGCTAAAGACGAATTGTCTACGCTCGAATTTTCGCAAATTGAGAACGTATGGGCGGAGCGGCATTGCAGGCCACGCAGGTGGTCTGTGCATTTCAGAACGGGGATTTATTCCCGTTCGCCCGGCTGATTGCCCTTCCCGAAGGAGTTTCGTTTCTATGTCTATGGAAGATCGCACGCAGATGATGGGCGGAGGCGTTCCGGCAGGCGCGACGACCGGGGCGGCTCCGACCGTGCTGGGGGCGTCGCGCACCCAGATGGGCGCGACGCCGACCCAGATGGGGTTCGACCCGGCCCGCACGCAAATGGGTCTGCCGATGCAGTCTGTGACCGTCGAGTGTCTGCCCGGCAACCGCTACGCCCTGGGCAGCGAGGTCAGCCGCGATCACGCTCTCGTCGTCCTCAAGGCGAGCGGGCAGCAGCTGGGACGCCGCGCGCCCATCAACATCTGCCTGTGCATTGACCGGTCGGGCAGCATGGAGGGCGAGCCGCTTGAATACGTCAAGCGCGCCTGCGATTACGTCGTGGATATGCTCGAACCCAACGACATTCTCTCGATTGTCACGTTCGAGGAGCAGGTGGACGTGCTGATGCCCGCCCGCCGCGTCGTCAACAAAGCCCTTGTGAAAGAGCATATCCATCGTCTGGAAGTCGGCAACACGACCAATTTGTACGACGGCATGATGGCCGCCTGTATGCAGATCAACTCCGTGATTCAGCAGACTCCGGGCTATGTCAACCGCGTCCTGCTGCTGACGGACGGCGAGCCGACGGCGGGCCTAAAAGATTTCAACTCGATTGTTCAGCAGGTGGGCGAGCAAAAGCAGCGCGGCATCTCGATCACCGCCCTGGGCTTCGGCAGCGAGTACAACGAGGAGTTGATGGCGGGCATTGCGCGGCGCAGCGGCGGCAACTACTACTACATTCAGCGGCCCGACCTGCTGCCCGAAGTGTTCCGGCGCGAACTCGAAACCCTGATGACGATTGTCGCCAAGAATGTGCGTGTGCGCTTTCAACTGTCGCGCTGGACTTCCCTGCGGCAGGTGTATGGCGCGCAGCCCGCGTTCAACGGGCGCACTGTGGAAATCAGCGTTCCCGACCTGGAACGCGGAACCAGCCGCACGTCACTTGCCGAACTGGAATTCGACCGACATCCCCCCGGCGTGTATCGGGTCGCCAAAATCGAAGTGTTGTACGACGACGTGGTGAACAACCGCCCGGAACGGGTCACGTCGGACTGCGTGTTCGAGTTCACGAACGACCGGAGCCTGCCGCCGAGCGGCGTCAACCAGATCGTCCGCAACGAACTCGACATCGCGCAGGCCTCGTCGAATTTGCAGCGCACAATGATGGGAATGCGAACGCAGCAGCTCACGGCGATGGGGGCGATGTCGGAACTGCAAAAGACGCGCACGATCCTGATGCAGACCGGGCAGACCGGGCAGGCGCAGGAAGTAGACGCGGCGATGCAGGCGCTTCAGCGCGGCGGCGACGTGGAAAAGACCATCATCGGCACGATTTACAATCTGGATCAAGGCAAGCGGCAGTAGGAAGCGTAGAAGTCGGGGCGCGGCATGGGGCGAAGGGGATTGAACCACAGAGCCACAGAGACACCGAGGAAGCGCTGAGAAGAGGGAGGAACGAGCAGAACGGGAATGAAACCCCGTTCTGAAACTCGGCGAACAGGGAAAACGGGGATAAATGCCCGTTCTGAAACGCTAGCCCGCCTGCGCGGGCTAAAGGCGCGCTCTGACGGACGACGCGCTTTGTCTGCATTTTCGCGGGCGAGCGGACTTCGGGCCGCAACATTGAGGGCTTTGTTTGTGATGGAAGGAAACGACCATGCTGACAGAAAAAGACCGGAAATACCTTGAACGCATCACGGGCAGACAGGGCGGCGTAACGCAGGTCGTTTTTTTCCTCGCCGGGTCGCTGATTATGGGCATAGCGCTTTTCAACTTCTACCTCGCCGGATGGATTGCGAGTTATCGCGGTTACACCTTCCTCGCGTTTTTGCAGCGCTGGGGGGAGGATGCCTCGGCGAGCAAGGCCTACTCTGGCATCTTCATGATGGCCTCGCAGTTTATGACCATCGGAGTGGGCGAGGTTTTCTTTTCCTTGTTCATACTCATCTTTTGGCGGCGCGAACGCCGCGAACGTGAACGCGCGCAGCGCACCATCAATACGCTGAAAAGCGCGCACGCCTGGGACTGACCGCCTCGCGTCGCGGGCCAACACGCTGTGAGAGGTTATGGCGCGTTTCGCCGCCCCGCCCGCGCCTGCAGCGAACTCATGGCCTGCCAGCGGGGTTTGCATTGGACGTTTCTGTTCGCCGTGCGCTCCTGAAACAGGCCGTTGAAAAAGCGGCATTGCGGATTTAGCCCGCGCAGGCGGGCTGTGCATTTCAGGACGGGGATTTATTCCCGTCCTCCCATCTATGGCGTTTCGGAACAGACGTTTATTCCCGTTCGCCTGGCTGTCCCATGCTTGGAACCTTCCTGCCCGATGAATGAATGCCGAACGGCCTCCGAAGGAGCGATTGAATCTATGAGCGATAGCGAACCGACGCGGATGATGGGGCTGGCCGACGCGCCCGTAAGCGACCGTACCCTCGTGGCGGGTTTCGGAGCCACGCAGCAGATGCCTGCGGGCGGGGCGGGCGACGCCTTCCGCACGCAGATGGGCGGCGTGGCGACCTGCCCCGTCTGTCAGTCCACGACCCCGCTGCTGGAAACGTACTGCGGCGAATGCGGCTTTCTCCTGGCGTCCACGCCCGCCGAAAGCGTGGAACTGCCGGTCGAGGAAGCCCCGCTCGCCGAACTCGTGGACGTGGCGGACGGGCGGCGTTATCGCCTGCGCGCCGGAGTCAACACCATCGGGCGGCAGGGAACCGATTTGATCGTGAACGAGGGAACGATCTCGCGCGTCCATGCCCGCGTCACGATTGAGGCGGAAACCGGCGCGATTTTCGTGGAAGACCTGGGCAGCACGAACGGAACCAAAGTCGGCGACCGCCGTCTGACCCCCAATCAGCCCATGATGGCGCTCACCGGCATGGCGCTGCGCTTCGGCAACTGGCGCGTCCTGCTGGAAGGCGCGGCGCTTCCTGCCGCTGGTTCAGGCGCGGGCGAGCCGACCATTGCAATTTCGACTGCGATTCCGGACCGCACGCTGGTTGGCGCAAGCGGGGAAGCCCTGGCCGGAATGCGCCCGGCGGCAGCGACGGTCACGCCCGCCCCCTCCGTTGCGAACGCGCCGGAACCGGACGGCCCGCCCTTCGCCCGCCTGCGGAAAATCGAAGGTCCCGCCGCCGACATCGCCATCGGGGAGGGCGTTATTACGCTGGGCCGCAAATCGGTCAACGCCATCGTGCTGACGCAGGATTCGTATATTTCCGGACGGCACGCCGAAATCCACACCGACGCAACCGGCACGTTCCTGACCGACCTGGGCAGCACGAACGGCAGTCTTGTCAACGGGCAGCGGCTGGAAGCGCAGGAGCCGCAGCTGCTGCTCGAAGGCGACGAAATTCAACTGGGTCAGACGAAATACGTCTTTGAGTTCCTTGATATTGAAGTCGAACCTGAAGACCAGGTTAGAAACGGAACGGCGGCGACGCTGGGCGACGCTCCGGCGCATCCGGCGGCAGGCGTGGCGAACGCTGCGGCGGATTTGCCGCATCCCGGCCCCGACGTGTACGCCGAGGGCGCGGGTTTGCCTTCCGACGAGGGCGGCGACGCTGTTTTGGCCGCGCCGTCCGCCGACAGCCCGACTTTCACCGCGCCCGCCGACGCGCCTCCAGGCGCGTCTTCGGTTCTCCCAAGCCCTACGCCATCGGAAACATCGAAAACGCCCCACGCGGAATGAGGAGCAGCCCATGAGCGATTACAACGCCAATCGCCAGAACCAACCGTCGGGCGGAATTTCCGCAAGCGCGCCCGAACCCGACCTCGACTCGACCGCCCGCTTCAACCGCGACGAGTTGGTGCGCGGCTGGCGCGAGTACGAGGCGCGCACGCCGCGCGTGGTTCCCCTGCTGAAATACGCCGCGAAGA
>JBBRNU010000299.1:0-6165 GCA_038230115.1 Chthonomonadales bacterium
ATGGGATTGCAGATCAACACGAACGTCACCGCGCTCAACGCCCTTCGCAACCTGCAGAACGTGTCGGCCTCGGTCAGCACCAGCATCGAGCGCTTGTCCAGCGGCCTTCGCATCAACCATGCTTCCGACGATCCCGCCGGACTGATCATCTCGGAGAGCCTGCGCTCGCAGATTGACGGCCTCAACCAGGCCATCTCCAACAGCCAGGACGCCACCAACCTCATCAAGACCGCTGAAGGCGGCCTGACCGAAGTCAACAGCCTGCTGCGAAACATCCGCCAGCTCGCCGTTCACGCCAGCAACACCGGCGTCAACGACCAGGTGGCGGTGCAAGCCGACCAGACCCAGATCGCCAGCGCCATCGCCAGCGTCGAGCGCATCGCCGAGCAGACCCAGTTCGGAACCAAGCACTTGCTGGATGGCACGTCGGGCATTTCGGCCTCGGTCGTGGATACGCAGAGCATTGCGGGCGTATCCATCGGCGGCACGTTCGGAGGCGGCTCGACCGTCAATGGCACGGTTGGCATTCAAGTGAACTCCGTCGGTTCGCGGGCCGAAGTATCGGGCGCGGCGAGCGCGACGTATGCCAGCATTGACAGCAGCATCTCGACCGTCAGCGGCGGCACCACCGGCGCGGGCGGAACCGTCGTCATCAACGGGCAGTCCATCGCGGTTTCGGGCAGCGATACGGCGCGCACGCTTATCAACAAGATCAACAACCTGGCAGGTTCGACCGGCGTTTCGGCCAACTTCAGCTCGACGGGCGGCGCGGGCTACATCGTGCTGACGCAGCAGAACTACGGCGGCAACTTCAAGATCAACGAGTCGGAGAGTTCCAACCTGCTGGCGGGAACGTCCGGCACAATTGTCGCGGGCAGCAATGCCACCGTTACCGTCACGGCGCAGGCTCTGATTAACGGCAATATCACGACGGTTGTCGCGACCTTCAGCGGCGGGCGCTCGGCAAGCGACAGCGGTTTGCGCGTCACGGATACGGTCGGCAACTCGATCCTGCTGACGGAAGCCGGAAACGCGACCTCGGCCTCGCTCAAGTCCGTTGCGACGGTGACGGCGGGCAGCCTGCAATTCCAGGTCGGCGGCAACGCCGGACAGACGGTCAACGCCAGCCTGGGCAATATCCGCACTACCAACCTGGGCAACACAACCGTAACCGGGCAAAATCTGTCGCTCGTGGACGTGACGACCTCGGCGGGCGCGACCAACGCGATCAGCGTCCTCGACGAGTCCATTCAGCAGGTATCGCAACTGCGCGCGACCCTGGGCGCCTTCCAGAAGAACACGCTGGAAAGCACGGTGCGCTATCTGGGCGTCGGCGTCGAGAACCTCTCGGCGACCGAAAGCCAGATTCGCGATACCAACGTGGCTTCGGAAGTCGTGAACCTGACCAAGAACCAGATCATCCAGCAGGCCGCGACGTCGGTTTTGGCGCAGGCCAACTCTTCGCCGCAGTCGGTGCTGTCGCTCCTGCGCTAATCCCGTTAAGCGCGCTTCCTACGTTCCTGTCGGCCCCGATGCGTCGGCGGGAACGCAAAGTCAAAACGCCGCCTTTCTCCCGTTCGGGAAAGAGGACGGCGTTTTGTAATGCCGTTTTGCGGGCAAAGCCTTGACAAAGCGGCATTCTGGTTTCATACTGTAATGGCAATTGCCAACGTTTCTATGGGTTGCGGGCGAATAGCTCAGTCGGTAGAGCGCCTCGTTTACACCGAGGATGTCACGGGTTCAAGTCCTGTTTCGCCCATTCTCCTGCCGCCCGCTTTTTTTCGCTCCTAGTCTTTCGCATCGGTCGCCTTGCCGCTTCCTGCCGGTTACGCCTTCCAACTCTTCTACTGCGTCCCCGATCCAACGCAGCGAAGCGCGGTTGCCGCTTCGCGCTTCCTGTGCGCCGCCGACTATTCGCTTTCCCATCGGTTAAAACGAACGCGGCGAGAACGATGGAAAGGCTTCCAGAGCAACCGCAGCAACCGCCCGCGCGAAGCCATTTGCTTTGTTGTGGCCCGGCCCAACCGAGCGGCCTTTTTATTTCTCTCGTCCGGTCAAGTTGTCGGCGGGGCGGCTGGCTTCAGGATGGGGCGCTGCGGAAGCGGAGCGGCGTAAATTATTGGGAGCGGGGCAGGAGTTTGGAGGTCGGGCGGCAAAGATAGCCAGAATACACCGGTAATTTCACTAGGAATTACATCGGCAGCGCCTTGAACGAACCCAATACAATTCATGCTAAATTTCATCCCTGTATTTTAACTCGAAGGCCTGCTAGGGTATCGAATGAATCACGCGCCGACGCGCCAAAGGAGACCCCTTGCTATGTTCGCCAAACCTTCCCGACACGCCGCCTTTGCCGTCCTGAGCCTGCTCGCGGCCAGCCTGACGACGGCCCGCGCCACCGACATTTATACCGACAAGACCGCTTTCCTCGCCCACGTCGATTCCGATTCGTGTTTCGAGGATTTTCAAGGTCTCACGCCGAGCGACTCCCCGGACTCGCTCGATTTCGGCGGCAATGGCTATGCGTACACCGCGACGGCTCCCATCAACGGTTTGTATATCGTCAAGCAGAACAGCGACATCTATCTTTCCACAGACATCGCCACCGAACCGCTCGTCCTAACGTTTACCAGCGGCAACGTCACGGCCTTCGGCGGCAATCTGTTCGGGACGGATTTCCCCGGCAACTTTCAGGCAGGCGCGGTAACCATCACGCTCGACGACGGCACGACGACAACCATTACCGCTAACAGCGCATCGGACTTTATCGGCTTCGTCTCCGCGTCCAACGCGCCGATCAACTCCCTGACCCTCACGACGACGCAGCCTGTCGGCGGCATCGCCTTCCCGACGATGAACAACGTCTATGCCGGCAGAGCGAGCCAAAACGTCGTTCCCGGCCCCAGCAGTCTGGTCGTTCTCGTTGGCATGGCAAGCAGCGGCGCGTTCCTCTTTCGCAAGCGAGCGCGCCACGCCTAGCCATCTGCCTGCTAGCACAGTAAGAAGGCGTCGGTCTTTCCATACCCGGCGTATTTGCGCTTCGCGAACGCCGTAAGTAAACGCCCGCCTTTTATGAAGCAAAGCGGACGTTCGTTTTCTGCGCTCTAGGATTCTTCGGGGGGGTTGGTTGACGGCCTGGGGGTTTTTTCGCGAGGGGGCGGCTCGGCGGGCAGGTTGAATCGGTTCATCGCCATTTCAAAATCTTCGGACAGCGCGGTTTCGACCGCATCCGCCGCCCGCGCATTGGCTTCCTGCATCAAGACGACCTCGTCGGGGCGAAACCGTGACAGGACGTGTCCGACCAGATCGCCCGGTCGCGCCGCCCCCACCCCAATGCGAATGCGCGGCACGTCCTGCGTGTGCAGCAGGTTCAAGATGTTCGCCAGCCCGTTATGGCCCCCCGCCGACCCTTTCAGCCGCAGCCGAATGCGCCCCGGAGCCAGCGCCACCTCGTCCAGAATCACAATCACATCGTCGGGCGCGATCTTGTAGAAACGGCAGATCGCCGCGACCGCCTCGCCCGACAGGTTCATAAACGTCATGGGCCGCGCCAGCAAAACGCGCGCGTCCCCAATTTGGCCGTCGCCCAGCACGGCCTTGAAGTCCCGCTTCGTGACGGCGATCCGATGCCGCCGCGCCAGCAGGTCAATGACCTCAAACCCGACGTTGTGCCGCGTCCCCGCGTATTCGGCCCCCGGATTTCCCAGCCCCACAATCAATTTCATCGCGCTCGGTTTCTTTCCGCTCAACTATGGCATTGCGCTCATTTCAAGCGCGGCGCAGGACGACGCCTTTACCGGCAGGCCGCAGGCAAACCGAACCGCAAGCGCAACGCCCGGCGCGGCCTGTCCGGTGCAGAGATTGATTGGGCGGACTTACTTCTTGCCAGCGCCCCTTGTCGGGCGCTCGACAACAATCTTATCGTCCTGACCGCCTTCCAATTTCACCGGCAACTCGCCTTTGATGTAAATTTGCCAGACTTCGACGTTGAGTTGACGGCGACTTGCAACTTTGCCCCAACCGACCACAAGCCCGTCGTGCGTATAAACGAAAGGCATCCAATCACGGGCGCGTATCCATTTTAGCGCGTCTGCTTCGGACGCGAAATGCTGCTGTCCTTCTTCTACCACGCCGCGTGTGATACCCTTGTGTTCTTTCCAATGGTCGCCCGGCCCCGGATAGTACAAGCCAAGGCTTCCATACCAGCGTTCGTCTCGCGGCCACATCGCGACCGAACGGGTAGCGCCTTCCCACGTATAAAAACGTTCCAACCCTTTGCCTGCGGTAATTGCGATTACGCCGACCGAGGTCGTGGCGGTAATACGCATTCCGGGCGTCATCACGATTTCATTTTTGGGACTTTTTGGCTTCTGGCTTCGTTTGCTAACCTGGCGCAAAAAGGATAAAGGAAGCAGACAAACCAGCAGCATCGCTCCGATTTTTACGCCACGCATTTCAACTCCCTCCCAAAATGCACGAACCTTCCGCAAACGGGGCGCTTGCCAGTTACAAAACGACGCAAAGTCAGACCGCGCCGTCTTCGCGCCCGCTGCGCCCTGCGCCCGCCAACTCCGCATGGTTCGGGCTTGCCATCAGAGCGCGCATCGCTTCGCGCAACGTGTTCAGAGCCACGTATTCGCCCGTCCCTTTGTCGCGGTAATACCAATGCTCCCACCCGTTGCAAGAGGGCTTGCCCAGGCATAGCGCCGCCACGCGGTGGATAGAACCGCGCAGACCGTTGCAGGCCAGCGTGCCGTCTTCCAGCACGTGCGCGACGTGTTCCGTGCGGCCCAGCCGCAGCACGGCCCCGACCGGCAGCAGGTCGTATTCGAGAAGCAGGATGAACGGGATTTTCAGTTTCGGGGCGTCCAGCGAGGGCGGCGTCATCTCGTCCGGGAGGAGCGGCGGCGTCACGTTGGCGATGCGGGTTCGGGCCAGTTCCACATACGCCGCCTCGCGCTCGATGCCGATCCAGTTTCGCCGCAGCCGCTTCGCCACCGCCCCGGTCGTTCCGGTTCCAAAAAACGGGTCCAGCACGACATCGCCGGGATTGCTGCACGCGCGCAGAATGCGGTGCAGCAGGGCTTCCGGCTTTTGCGTGGCGTGCGCCTTTTCGCCGCTCGCCGTTTTCAGCCGCTCCTCGCCCGTGCAAATCGGCAGGCTCCAGTCGCTCCGCATCTGCAAATCTTCGTTGCCCGCTTTCAGGCTTTTGTAGTTAAACGTATAGCGGGCCTGCTTTTCCGATTTTTTCGCCCACAAGAGCGTTTCATGGGCGTTGCAAAAGCGTGTGCCGCGAAAATTCGGCATCGGGTTCGTCTTCGTCCAGCATACGTCATTCAAAATCCAGTAGCCCAAATCCTGCAAAATGCCGCCCACGCGGTAGATGTTGTGGTACGAGCCGATGACCCACAGCGTCCCGGTCTCGCTCAGGGCGTGGCGGCAGGCGGTCAGCCATTCGCGCGTGAAGCGGTCGTAATCGGCGAAACTGGCAAACTTGTCCCATTCGTCGTTCACGCCGTCCACGTGCGTCAGGTTGGGCCGCCACAGGTCGTGGCGTAATTGCAGGTTGTAGGGCGGGTCGGCGAAGATCAGGTCGGCAGACCCGGCGGGCAGCGCGGGCAGCACGTCGCGGCAGTCGCCATGCAGGACGGAACCCAGTGGCAGCGAAAACGGGGGCGCGTTTTTTGACATCATAGTGGCGGAAAATGGGCGCGGGTGGGCGCGGAAAAATGAAATCGCCTCGAAGATCAGGCCGCGCCGTATTTCAACGGGCGTTTCCCGGTTTCCTGCCACCCCGAACGATCATTTCCGCGTTTTGCTGTCAGGGATTGAGTCCGGCTGAGTCTTATTGAGTCTTATTGAGTCCTGCCGCGAATCATTGCGCCAGGAAAAAAGACGAAAAAAAGCGAGAAATTTTCCCGTGAGAATAGACGGACGCGCTTTGCCAGTCGGTTTTGCCGCCTTCGCATTTCGCTTTACCATCCAAAGGACGGTCGGCGGCTTCTGAGCCAGACCCCGGTTTCAGCTTTCAACCGGGGGATCGAAGCGGGGCCGGTTTATTCTCGCCGCAGCACGAGCGCCGCGTTGATGCCGCCGAAGCCGAAGGAGTTAGAGAGGACGGTGTTCAGCGTGGCGGGCCGTCCCGCGTGGGGCGTGTAGTCCAGG
>JBBRNU010000300.1:0-6161 GCA_038230115.1 Chthonomonadales bacterium
GCGGACGGCGCTGACAGCCTGGATCGAAGCCGCCGCGCGTCGGGACGAAGTCGCCCCGGCGTCCGGCGCTTCAACCGAATTGGAGCAGGCGCGTGACGCGGCGCTGGCGAGTCGGGCGCTGGCCGAGGTCGCAGGCAAAACCGCCGCGCGAAAGCTCCAGGCCGGTCTGGCGGGCATCGGGCTTGGCGTTATTTTCGGCATTGCGGGAGCGGCCCTGAATCTGGCGATTGCGCTGACGGCCCTGCTTGCCGTCGGGCTGGCGGGCGGCGGGGCTTTTGTCGCTTTTACCGGGCGGCAGGCGCAAACCCAGGCGGCGGCGCAGGCGCAGACCGCCGCCAGCGAAAGCGCCAAGCTGGAGGGACGGCTCGAGGCGGGCCGGCAGCAGGCTGCCGCCCTCGCCGCGCAGCGGCAGGAACGGGAAGCGCGGGAGATAGATTGTCGCCGCCGCCTGGAAAGTCGGCAGGAACCCGTCCCCGAAAGTCCCGCGTCCGCGCGCCGGCGCCTGGAAACCCTGCCGACCGTCTCTGTCGAGGACGCGCAGGCGGCGTATAACCATGCAAAGCAGGCGGCGCAGGACGCCCGAAACGTCTGCGACCTGACGCGCCGGCGACACGAGCAGGAAATCCGCCAGGCCGACGCTTTCGACGCGCCCGCGCTGGAAACGGCACTGGCCGCCCTTATGCAAACGGCGGCGACGCTCGACGCCGCGCTTGCTCCCGACGATCTGGCCGCGCAAATGGCTGCATTGGAGATTGCGGACGCGAACCTCGATGCCGCCGCGCGGGCGCTGCAAACGGCGCAGGAAGAGAAAGCCAAGGCGCTCGCCCGGTCTCAGCGTCTTGACGAACTGGAAACGCAGGGCGAGGCGAAACGCGCGCAGTCCGAAGAATTGGCGATGCAGACGCAGGCGCTTGCCGACGCGCTTGGCTTTTCGGAAGGCGGGGCCGCCGACTGGCAGGCGCAGGCCGGGGCGGAACAAGCCGCCATTCAAACGGCGCGAGCGGAGATTCCCGACGCGGATTTACAGGCCGACATCGAGGCGGCGCGCAACGCCGAGGCAGGCAGCGACCGGGCCTGGACGCGGTTCGACGACGAGCAGAGCCGGAAGCAGGTCGCCTTGAACGCGCAGGCGCGGCCCGCGCTGGCCGAAGCGCTGGCCGTGCAGGAATGTGCGGACGCGGAGAACCAATCACGCCGGTCGCCGCTGTTGTCCGTCCGTCCTGCCCTGCAAGCGGTGGAAATGCCTGTCGCATCCGCCCCCTTGCAGGCGCAAATCGCCGTGCTTACGTCCCAGATTGACCGAGACGAAGCCGACGCGCAAACCCTGCCTGCAGCCCTCGACGAACAGACGAAGCGGCGCGCGTCTGCCCTTGCCTGCCAGCGGGATTTGGAAGCCGACTGGACGGTTACGCTGCCTGCCGGGGCGCTGCCTGCGACGCCCGAAGACGCGCTGCAGCGCCTGCCCCGCCTCCGCGACGCGCTTCAGCAATCCCTTACAGAGAAAAACGAGACTGAGCTGCGACGGCGGCAAGAAATGCAGCAAGGCGTGCGGGACGATACCGGCAAAACGATTGCGACCTGCGAGCATCAGCGCCGGGAACTCCAGGCGCGACGCAAGGAATTGCTGCAACCGTTTCAAGCCGAAATCGAAACAGACGGGCAATGGCGGGCGCTGCCCCGGCGTTTTCCTGAACTGGCGGAAGCGGCGGCTTCTTCGGCAGCCGAATGGGAAGAAAGATTGCGGGGCGTCGAAGACGCGGGCGTTCAGAGCCGCACGCAGCGGCAAACGCTGGCCGCGCCGTTGGGCCTCGACGACGCGCCCCTGGATATAGAAACCGAGCGGCAGACGGTCGAGGAGGCGCGGCGTGATCTGGCCGTCAAGACTTGCGCCGCCCGCCTGGTGGACAGAACACGCGAGTCCATTATCAGCCGCGTGATGCCGCTGACCATGAACAACATGGGGCGACTGCTGCCGCTGCTCACGCAGGGACGTTATCAGCAGGCCCAGTGGGACGAGACCGCCAACGCAATTACCGTGTACGACAGCCAGGCGCGCGATTTTCAGCGCAAGAACGATTTTTCCGGCGGGGCGCGGGATCAAATTTCGCTGGCGCTGCGGCTGGCGTTTGCGCTGGCGACGCTTCCCGGCGAACATAACGTCCAACCGGGCTGGCTTTTTCTGGACGAACCCTTGAGCAGTTTCGATAAAGCGCGCACGCAGTCGCTGGTAGATTTGTTGACGCGCGGCCTGATTCGTCGGGAATTTTCGCAGATTTTTCTCGTCTCGCACAGCGAATCGTTTGACGCCAGCCTGTTCGATTATCGGTTGCGAATGACAGAGGGCCGTCTCATCGAAAATCCGTTGTCTGCTGATTGAGAAGCGTTGGCGCTCCATCAAGAGAGAGGCGCTGGCTGGCGTTTTGCCAACGCAAGCGCCGTGATTGCGGCGACCCGGCCTGAAGGCGACGGCTGTGCGTTGGAACTGCATTCTTTCGTCGCTTCGTCCCAAACTGCGCCCTCTGCACAGAGGATTGCAGCCCGCCGTACAGAGACCGGCGAGCCGACTATTCGCGTGGGGCATCAGATCGAAAGGAAACTGGCGGCGTGAACATAATTGCGTGCTGCAGTGACGAAACGATACGTTCCCGTGTAAGTCCCACAGCATTTTCGTTGAAGTTGTAGGCGAATAGCGACATCGCGGCTAATGTTTCAGGCGCCGTCAATCCATAATGAACTGCAGGAAGATCAGGATGCGTAAATACGCCCTGCCAACAAAATTCCGCGCCAGCGCTGCACAACGGGAAGCAGACTGATAGTAAACAGGACGTTCAACATGACAGCCGAAGCGAAAACCGCCTCGTATACCCGACGACAGACCAAAGGAATCCTTACTCTGGGCGGCGTGGTGGACATTTTTGAGGCAAGCGAACTGTACGCACACATAAAACGCGCCGTTGCTGATGAGAAGGCGTTGACCGTGCAGATCAATCTGGCCCAAACCGAGCGGCTGGACACGTCGGCGATTCAACTCCTGTTCGCCCTGCGACGCGCCCTGACCGCCGCCGGACGCGCGTGCGCGCTGGACGGCGCGTCTCCCGCGCTGACGCGGACGCTGGCGCTGGCCGGCTTTGAACTTTCCTCCTGAACTTCTGCAATTCTCCTCTGAACCTTTTCGATTTTACGAAATTAAACCATTTTTTACTATCTTTTTCCCGGTAGAAGCGCCAATAATCATTTCTGGCGCAGCGCCATACGGCTCGTTTTTCCGCCTGTGCGTGCGCGTTGGCGGTAGTCTGACACGAGTTTCGAGCGCGCGAACAGGGGCTAGAGACGTGACGAAGACGATCCTCATCGTGGATGATTCCATTTCTATGCGGCAACTGGTCAAGGCGACCCTTTCCGGCGCGGGCTATACGGCGCGCGAATATGGAGACGGCAAAGCCGCCCTCGCCTTCCTGACGGAGGGGAACGATAATCGGGTGGACTTGATTCTGACCGATCTCAATATGCCGATTATGGACGGCTTGACCTTCACGCGCGCCGTGCGCGACCAGGCTATCCGCGCCCGCTTCGTCCCCATTCTGGTTCTCACCACGGAAACTTCGCCTCAGATGAAAGCCGCGGGCAAAGCCGCGGGCGCGACGGGCTGGATCGTCAAGCCCTTTCAGCCGGAGCAGCTCCTCAGAGTCATAGAAAAGGTCTTGCCCTCATGAATATTGACATGGCTATGTTCCAGCAAACTTTCTTTGAGGAAACGGAAGACATTCTGGCAGACCTGGAAAAATTGCTGCTGCGGCTGGAAGCGACGCCGGACGATACCGAGCTGCTCAATACGATTTTTCGCTGCGCCCACTCCATCAAGGGCGGCAGCGCGACGTTCGGATTTGCCGACGTCGCGCATTTCACCCACAGTCTGGAAACCCTGCTCGACCTGCTGCGGAACGGGCAGGCAAAGGTAAATTCGCAAATCGCGCAGCTGCTGCTGGAGTCGCTCGATCAACTGAAAGCCTTGCTGGCGGTTGCGCGCGGCGAAGCGAGCGCCGAGCCGGATTCCGAGCCGCTGATTTTTCAAATTCAGGAAGTGATCGCCCAGACCGGCTATCAGGAAGAAGTGTGGGACGAAGACGCCCTGCGCGCCGAAATCGCGATTATGCTGGCCGCGCAGGCCGCGAACGCCGCCTCGGACGCCGAAGCGGACGCGGGAAATGCGTCCGTCAAGGGCGCGCGGTACAAATTGCGCTTCGTTCCCGGCCCCGAAATTCTGCGTCAGGGCGCCGACCCGGCGCTGCTGCTGACACGGCTGGCTGAAGCGGCCAGCGAGATCACGGTTCGCTGCGACGATTCCGGTCTGCCGCCGCTGGCGACGCTCGATCCCGAAATGTGCTACTTGAGTTGGGAGGCGGATTTTCGCTCGGATTGGGATTCGGCGTCCCTCCTGGCGCTGTTCGAGTTTGTCATGGACACGAGCGAAGTTCTGCTTCAGGAAGTCGAACCTTTGCCTGCCATCGCGCGGAACGCCGCGTCCGCCAACAACCCGCCCGATCACGCCGGAGATAAGATGGAGATGCGCGTTCCTGAAGCGGGCGTTCCTGCGGTTCCCTCGGCGAGCGCGGACGTCAGCGGAGTCGCCCCGGCCTGCGCCGGCA
Organism: Chthonomonadales bacterium; assembly: GCA_038230115.1. GTDB lineage: Bacteria > Armatimonadota > Chthonomonadetes > Chthonomonadales > Chthonomonadaceae > JBBRNU01. The sequence continues at coordinate 4,647 of JBBRNU010000300.1, forward strand.
TTCCGGCTGCCGAAACGGAGGAGATTATCCACCCCGTTCAGGAGACCGCGCCGAACGCCGCCGCGCCGGAAAGCCCGCTTGTCCTTGCCGCATTCGATGAAAACGCCGAAGTCGGCCCGGCGGCCCAAATCGGTACGGACGCTGGCGTCAGCCTGGAAATCAAAAGCGGCGCCGACGCCGGGGCTGCGGGGGAAGCGAAGGCCGCCCTGCTCGCCCCGCCGCCGAAATCCGCGCCTGCCGCCACGACTGCGGCCAGCAAAGTCGAGGCGCAGACCCTGCGCGTCGCCACCGAGAAAGTGGACAAGCTAATCAACCTGGTGGGCGAGCTGGTCATCAACCAATCCATGCTCAACGAGGTCATTCAAGATTTTTCCATGGCGAAACTGTCCCGCCTGCGCGAGGCAGTAGCGGAAATGGAGCGCGCCTGCCGGGAATTGCAGGAGCGGGTCATGGCCGTGCGAATGCTGCCCATCAAGAACGCTTTTGGCCGGTTTCCCCGTCTGGTACACGATTTGAGCGTGGCCTGCGGCAAGAAGGTCGAATTGAAGACGACCGGCGAAGACACGGAACTGGACAAAACCGTGATCGAGGGCATCGCAGACCCGATTACGCACCTGGTACGCAACAGCGTGGATCATGGCATGGAAACGCCCGACGAGCGCCGCGCGGCGGGCAAGTCCGAGACCGGCGTCGTGTCCCTGCACGCTTTTCATGAGGGGGGCAGCATTATCCTTGAAGTGGCCGATGACGGCCGCGGGTTGAATCGGGAGCGCATTTTACGCAAAGCGTATGAGCGCGGCTTGCTGTCCGCTTCCGACCCGGTTCCCTCCGACGAGATTTTGTACAATTTCATTTTTCATCCCGGTTTTTCAACGGCGGCGACGGTGACCGACGTATCCGGCAGGGGCGTCGGCATGGACATCGTGCGGCAGTCCGTGCAAGCCCTCGGCGGAACCGTCACCTTAAGTTCCACGCCGGGCAAAGGGACGCGCTTTCGCGTGCGCCTGCCGCTGACAATGGCGATCCTGGAAGGGCTGTCGCTGTCGGTAGGCGAGGAAGTGTATATCCTGCCGCTGACCAGCATTGTGGAAAGCATTCGCCCCCAATCGAACGACGTGCGGCTGATCGCGGGCCGGGCCGAAGTCGTGGTCGTGCGCGACGAGACGCTGCCGGTGCTGCGGTTGTATCAGGTCTTTGGAGCCGCGCCGCGCTTTACCGACCCGTCGCGCGGCCTGCTGGTCATCGTGGAAAACGACGGCAGCAAGGTGGCGCTCCTCGTGGACGAGTTGATCGGGCAAAGCCAGGCGGTCATCAAAAGTCTGGAAACCAACTACCACAAAGTGGAAGGAATCGCCGGAGCCACCATCATGGGCGATGGCCGCGTGGCGCTCATTCTCGACGTACCGGGTCTGATCAAGGAGGCTTATGACAAATCGCGCCCGGTTGCGGCTTAGAGCCTATCCCAAGAGGGACGCCTCCCTATCTCGAAGCAGCGCCTGATGGGACAGGCTCCCA
>JBBRNU010000301.1:0-6066 GCA_038230115.1 Chthonomonadales bacterium
CGCCGCGTTCGCGCCGCCCGCTGGCCCCTGGCCCGCCGTCGCGCCGCCCGCCAAGCCGGTTCCGCTCGAATCAAACGCGCCGACGGGCGACGGCGACCTGCGCGCCAACGTTTCGCCCGCGCAAAACGGCTACGTCGCGCCGGAACCGCCCATCGTTCGCATTCCGCGCCGCCCAATGCGCCCGCTCGTGGACATCGAGGCCGACGCGGTTCGCCTGCGCGGCGATCTGGTCGGGTGGAACGACCGCTGGCCGCTCCGCGATCATGCCGACATTCTGAACGCGCCGAACTGCCTGCGCCTGCGCGCGGTCGCCTGCCGTCAGCGCCGCCTGGAGGAAGAGGCGGGCGATACCGAAGTCGAAGAGGTGACCTTTCTTTACAACGATGTTCTCGCGCTGCTCGACGACGCGGGCGATGAGGAATATACGGTCGCGCTCGACGACGACATCAATCCGCGCCCGACCGCGTATCAGTGGGGCGAACTGGCCGAGCGTTATGAGGAAACGGCGGAAGCGCAGGCGGCGTTCGAGTGGTGGCATCGGCATCATGCGGAACTATCTGTCGCGGACATTCAACCGCTGGCCGAAGCCGTCGCCGCCGTGCAGCAGCGTTTCAATCGCCTGCTTTTTCGGGTAGGCGCGCGGGACCCGTTCCAGCAGCAGCTTTTCGACGATCTGCGAACCTGGGCGCGCGAGGCGCAATGTTATCTGCAAAGCCTGCGCCCGAAAGTGCCGATGGCGGAATTGGTGGAAAGCGCGGTCACGCTGCAGGCGGCCTGGGAGCAGGCCCGCATTCCCGTGAGCGCACTGGAGGAGCGGCATCAGGTCGTCGAGGACGTGATCGCGATGGTCAACGACGAGGATTTCGGCTCGCACCCCGAAGCGGACGAGACTCGGCTGCGCGAGGCGGTTCTGGCCTGCAAAAACCGGCGCATTCCGGCCTCGGATCGCCGTTTGCGCGATGCCCTGCTGACCTGGGCGGCGATGCTGGAAGGCGACGAAAATTTCCGGGATGGCCTGCGCGAAATCAATCTGGAGTGGGAGCGGCGGCAGGAAGCGGGCAAGGCCGAAGAGATCGAGGAAGAGCCGGAAACCGCCCTCGACTTGATGAGCGCGGAACTGGCCGCCGTGCGCGAGGTGACGCGCGGCAAGCGCTGCCTGCTGCTGGGCGGAACCTGCCGCGAGGAGAACCGACGCAAAATCGAGCAGGCGCTGGAATTGAGCGAATTGGTCTGGCCCAGCACCAAGCCGTCCGACCCCTTGAACAAGTTCGATACGGAAATTCGGCATTCCGACATCGTGGCGCTGCTGACGCGCTTCAGCCGCAAGGAGTGGAAGAACGCGCAGGACATTTGCGCCCAGACCGGCAAGCGCTTTGTGCATCTCACGTCAGGTTACGGCGTCTCGCAGGTCGTGCGCCACTTCTATACGCAGATCAGCCCGGAAGGCGCGGCGCATACAAATTAGCGTTTCTTCACGAGATTGGCCGGCGTGAGCGAAGGCAGGCAAGATTACGTCAGATGCGCCCCTGGCTTATTTTAAGGCGCGTCTTTCCTGCCGATACCTACGAGACCTATGGGGAGGGAGCGGACGCTGACGGGTAGTCGCGCCGCAGCAGAGCGTATAACGCTTCGTCGTGGAACGCTCCCTCCTCCCAGAATTCGTCGCGCAGCACGCCCTCCCGCGCGAACCCCAGTTTTTCCAGCAAGCGCACAGACGCCACGTTTTCGACGCGGGAACAGGCGTGAATTCGGTTCAGGTTCATGGCGTGGAAGCCGAAGGCGAGAATGGCGTCCAGGGCTTCCCGTCCGATACCCTGCCGCCAGTAATCACGCCGCAGACAATAGCCGATCTCCGCGCGCCGATGGCTCTGCGACCAGTGCGTGTAACCGAAGAGACCCCGCACAATATCGTCGTCCCCTTGCAGCGTCACTCCCCACTCGATCCTGGTTCGCTTGCGATAACCCGCCGCCGATTGCGCGATCAGCCTGGATGCTTGATCAAGGCGAGTCAATGCGCCGCCATTATATCGCTGCCCCTCCGAATCGCTGCGAAATTGGAACACCGCGGGGGCGTCTTCCAGGGTAATCTGGCGCAGCAGGAGCCGGTCGGTCTGTAAGTGTGGAAAGTCCTCCGGGGTAAACATAGCGGGTCTCCTTCTTCCTGAGCGTCTCGTAACGAGATTGGAACGAGAGAGTTCGGGCGCACGGTCATGAAGACGCGGTTTCCCCTCGACGCTCTATCGCTGGAAGAACGCCGGATGCTAATCTTTCTTACCGGCTTACGGAGGCTCGCATAAAGAACCAGCCCCCTGGAACGTCGTTTTGAGAGGGAAGCCAAAATTGAAGCGGCGCGCCAAAATAGCGGCGGCTTGGGCGAGGCTAATAATTTTGGCGAAGCGCAGGGGAAGATTAGGCCGCGCGCCGGGTCGTCTCCACTTCCGCAGCGGCGTTGGCGATCGCCGCCGCAACCGCGTCCTCAGCAGATTGTGTGGCCGCATCCTCATCCTCGGTGGGCGGGCCGAGGGCGATAGGCTGGCAGGCGGGCAGAGTCAGCGTCACGGTCGCGCCCTGTCCCGGCGCGCTGGTCACGCGCACGTCACCGCGCCATTCGCGCAGGATGCTGCGAACGATGGTCAGGCCCAGACCGAGGTTTTCGTGGCGCGGACGGGTCGTAAAGAAGGGATCGAAAACGTGGCCGAGCGCGCCCGGCGCAATGCCCGGCCCGGAATCGGCGATGCGGACTCGCACGCTGGCCTTCGCGTCCGGGCTTTCGTCGCAGTCGGCGACAATCGTAATGACGCCGCCCCCGGTTCCAATCGCCTGCTGCGCGTTCAGCACGATGTTGAGCAGGACTTGCTGGAGGCGGCTTGGGTTTGCCAGGAGGGGCGGCAGGCCGGGCGGCATTTGCAGGCGCACGTAAATTTCGCGCGCTTCCAGGCTGTGCCGCACCAGTTCCAGGGCCGAGGCGATCACGTCCGGCAAAACAACCGGGCCGGGCGGGGCGTCGTGAACGCGCGTGAATTCCAGCACGCCCTTGACGGTTCGCTGGCATTTGCGAACCCCCACTTCCATTTCTCGCATGTAATCCAGCACGCGCGCCACCTGCTCCGGCGTCAGCGCGGCGTCCACCTCGCGTTCCAGCCGGGCGCGCAGATATTGGGCATAGGCGAGAAGGGCGTTGAGCGGGCTGTCCAAATCCTGCGCGACCGCCCCGGTCATCTGTCCCAGCGCGGCCACTTTATCCAGCTGTTCCAGCCGCTGGCAGAGGGCGGTCAATTCCTGACGGGCATCGCGCGCTTCGGCCAGGAGCGCGGCCTGCTTCAAGCGCAGGTCGCGGCGCTCCAGCGCGCGGGCCGCGCTGCGAAGCAGGTCGCCGGGGTCGGCAATCGGCAGCCAGAAATGGTTGTACACGTTGCCCGCTTCCGACGCCTCGATCACGCGGGCGAGATCGTTTTTGTTGGCGAGCAGGACGCACTCGAGATAGGGGTCGTGGTCGGCGAGCGCCCCTGCCAGCGCCACGCCGTTCAGACGCGGCAGTTCCAGGTTGAGAACGACCAGGGAAAAGGCGTGACTTCGGGCGCGTTCGAGCGCGTCCACACCGTCTTCCACGCAGGTCACGTCATAGCCGCCTGCGGAAAACAGCCGCGCCAGAACGCGCCGGGTTTGCGGATCGCTTTCGGCCAGCAGCAGGGGCAGTTGCAGGCTGGCCGCGTTGTCGAGGTTGTCGAAATCAAAAAAGGCGTTTTGGGCGGGCGGCGTTGCGTGCGGCATCGTGGAAGTCGCTCCTTTTCATCCTGTGCGCGTATTCTTTGATTTTCGGCCCAAAGCCGCCCCGTCTGCATAGCCTCCCTGTTATTTCTGCGCGCTCGAAAATTCAGGACGCGGCGCGTTCGACGGTCACGGTTATAAAAACCGTGCCTGCGGCTAAGCGTCCTTTGGGACGCAATACCCTGTCTGGCAGAGACTTGATTAAAGCGGCAATGCTAAGGGGCTTTCAGAGCCGCGCACCGCAACGCGCTTTAAGCCGTGCGCGCTTTCCAGCCGTAGGGAACGTAGCGCCAGGACAGGTCGCCGCCCTTGACCGTGACGACCGTAAAGCCTTCCGGGTGGACGCCCAGGCGCGGCCCTTTCCACCAGTCGCCGCAGACCGCGCCGCCCGTGACGTAGCGCGTCCCCAGATACGTGCATTCTTCCAGAACGTGCGTATGGCCCTGAAAAACCGCTTTGACATTATGCCCCGTAATCAATTCCTGAAACGTCCTGCCATTCTTCACGATCATCGCGGGCGCGAGCGGGAGGGTGGTTCCAGCGGTGTACTGCCCGAAAATCGTGAACAGAGGAATGTGGGTCAGAAAAACCATCGGCATGGGCCGGGGCGTCTGGCGCAGTAGGTCGTCCAGCCACGTCAGTTGCTCGGCGTCCAGATTGCCCTCGTAATGGCGGGTCGAGGTGATGCCGATGGAGTCGAGGGTGACGAAACGCCAGCCGTTGTAATCGAACGTGTCGTAGGTGCGCTCCAGACCGAGCCGCTTTTTCCAGTAACCCTTGCCGAATTCGGGGTCGGAAGTCGCCACCCCGGTCGTCTCGCCCAGACCGTAAATATCGTGGTTGCCGATGGAATAATGCAGCGGAAGGCGCAAGCGCTCGGCCTCCTGCCGCCACAAATCGAAAACCAGGTCGGCGCGCGAACGCGGGACGTTGGCGGCGTCCATCACCAAATCGCCCCCGACGAGCGCGAAAGCGGGCTTGTCGGGCAGGGCGCGGATCGCGGCGAAGGCCTTGTCCACGCCTTCGGTCGCGCCCAGTTCCGGCTGAATGTGCGTGTCCGTGATATGCACAAAAGAAAACGCGGGCTTCGACTTCGACGACGCGGCGTGCGCGGTTGACCCGCCCGCCAGTCCGAGCGCCGCGCCCAAGCCGCTGCCCAGCAGCCCGCGCCGGGTTATCGTTCCATTCGGTTTCGGTCGCATGACGCTTTTTCCTTCCGACATTTTTCTTCCCGCAGCCGGTTCATTACAAAATCACAAAATCGGCGCGTCCCGATTTACAAGCCCCGCCTGCCGGACGCCTGTTTTATGATACCCTGACGGGAAAGAAACGCGGGAACGGGCGGGCCGGTTTTTCCGTCATTGCCACAAGCGACAACACAAAACCGACAAAACGAAGCCCTGACAATTAGGAGACGATAACGATGCGACTGCTGACTTTTCTCAAGGGGGCGGCTCTGGGAGCCGGAATGATGTATCTGTTCGACCCCGACCTGGGCCAAAAACGGCGCGACGGCTACCGCAATCAGGCCGTTACGCAGTGGAATTCGACGAAAGACCTGGTGGAAACCAAAACCCGCGCGCTCACTTCCGAAGCCGGCGGCCTGCTGGAAGAAACGCGCTCGCTGCTTGTCGAGGGTGCGAACCCGCAAAATTCGATTTGGGACAGCCTTCGCGCGCAAATCGCCGGGCAGCCGCTCGAAACCACGAACCAGCGGCTGCTGACGAGCGTGGGCGGCGGTCTGCTGGCTCTCTACGGCTCGCGGCGGGGCGGCATCGTTGGCGCGCTGTCGAGCGCGGTCGGCCTGGGCCTGCTGGCGCGCGGCGCGGCCCCCAAGTCGGCCCGAAAAACCGCGCCCTCGCCGCCCGCCAGTCGTTCCTACGCGGACGAGCCGACCGACGAAACTTTGTCGCATCGCAGCATCATCGAAAACAGCCGCAGTCTCGCCCCGACAGGAGCCGCCCCCATGACGACCGATGACCGTGATTTGCCCGCGCCGACGCCGACAACGGCCCGCGACGTTTCCGCGACGCCGACAACGGCCCGCGACGTTTCCGCGACGCCGACAACGGACAGCGGGGTTTCCGCCTCCGCCCCGGCCTCCACTTCCGCGAAAACCCTGCGTGATCCCGGCGCGACCGATTATACCGGGGCGAACAGTTACATGGCGAACACGTCGTCGGACGCCGCCCCGACCACGACTCACGGGCTGACCGGTCTGGTGGACGCCGAAACCGGGGCCGAGCGCGCCGGGGGACGGCAGCATCCGGGCGCGCAGTTGGTTTCGGCGATCATGAC
>JBBRNU010000302.1:0-6055 GCA_038230115.1 Chthonomonadales bacterium
ATGCCGACGACCGAGTTGGCCCCGGCCACGCGCGCCTCGTTCGTGATCCGTTCCAGGGCGCGATGCCGGGTCTCGTTGAAGACCTGCGAGTACTGATGCACCTCGCCGCGCGACAGACTTTTGAACGCGCCCACGATGCCGCCCCCCACGCCAATCGAGTACGCCACGTTGCCGAACACGAACTTTATGGGCCGAAAGCCGCAGTCCAGCTGACAGTAGAGTTCCTGCCCGTCCGCCGAGGTCGAAAAACTGATTTGCTCCTGCCGCCCCGCGCTTTCCTGATGGATACACGACCCGACCGAGAGAAATTCCACGTTGCCCATGTGCTGGATAAGCTCGCTCGTCACGCCGGAGATGCCGATGCCGCCGTGCCGCTGCGCCTCGCCGACCATGCGCTCATACGATTTCTGACGGCCTTCGTGGATGATGCTGGTGATTTGCGTGACTTCGCCGCCCGCCAGCGTCTTCAGGCCCGACCCGATGCCGCCGACGAACCCGACCGAAAAAACGCTGTTGCCGATGACAAGATCGCCCGCCTGCATCCCCTTCTGGTGCAGACAAAACATCTCATTGCCCGAAAGCCCCGTCATAATCGCCATGCCCGCTCCTTCGCCCGCCCCCGACAAGACCCGCATCGTGTCCTGGATTGTCAGGCAGGCCGCCGTATTTTGTCGTCTGTTCGCCACCCTTGCGCCGGGTTCCTTCTCCTTCTCTCGTCAGGGAGCGCTGCAAATTTAGGGCAAACAGGTTTTGTTGTCGAAATTTGTTCCCTAGGCAGTATCTTTCCCTTTCAGGAGCCTGCCCTGTCCGCCACGCCGGAGCGTGAAGCCCTGATCGAAGAACGCGTTCGCCAGTATCGCCAGCAGCTTGACAAGCGCCTTCCCAACGCAGACCAGACGCTCGACCAAATCGAAACGGTCGCCGGTCAGGTCGGATGCCGCATCCGCCAAGCGATCCAGAACCGCCTGATCCAAGAACAAACCCCCGGACTGCGAGCGTTCTGCGGCACGGCGAACTAACCTGCCCTAAATTTGCAACGCACCCCTCTGACGGGTTTATAGCAGCCCGCTCGCAATCACAATTGATTAGGGCTTCAGACGATGAAACCGCAAAAAATCGGGCGGGCGGGCAGTAGCGTGGAATTCGCGGACGTAGCGGTACTCGGCTTCGAGCAGGCCGGGAGCCTGTCGGCGCAGCAAAGCGGCCTCGCGCGGGCGCAGGCAGAGCCAGGCCGGGCGAAAACGGCGCACGATGTCGGCCAGAAAGTCGGGGCGGTCGTAGGAGGGGAAGACTTCCGGCGAAACCAGCCCGATCATGTCCAGAATCGGGCGGCGCGAATAGTAGCCGACGTAGCCGATCGGTTCCAGCAAAATTCGCTCGCGCGGCCCGGCCTGTTGTCCCAGCCAGAGGCCCATCGGGACGCGCAGCGAGTCCTCGACGGCCTGCGTTCGGGCGATGTCGGCGCGCAGGGCGCGCAGGTGCGCGACGCCGAACATACCATAGGCGGCGAGCGCGAAGGGCGCAAGGCGGCGCAACGGCAAACGAGCGGTTTCGGAAAGCCCGCGTCCGGCCCATCCCGCAATTTTGCCCGCGCCCAGCCCGGCGATCCCCAAAACCAGGGGCCAGGGCGGTAGAAAATACCAGGGGAACGGCGGCACGTGCGAGACAAACATCGCGCCGTAATACAGCGTCAGCCAGAGCAGGGGCGGGCCAAGACGCGGGTCACGCTGTCGGATGATTGCCGCCGCGCCCGCCAGAAACAGGGCCGTGAGCGTGATTTGCACGCCGCCGACGAGAAACTGCCGCGCGAAGGCATCCTGGATGACGGCGCGCGACGTGGCGAAATTGTGCGAGTACACGGTCAGCTTGGCGATCAGCGAGGTGGGAATCGGCGAGCCGAAATACGCCTGCGCGAAGATCAGCCAGGGGAGAGCGAGCGCCAATCCCAGCGTCAGGTCGCGCCAGGGCCAGCGCCGCTGACGAACCGCCAGGGGCAGGACGAGGAGAGCGAACAGCAGCAGACCGTCAATGCGAAGCAGGAAGAGAACTGCGCCCAGAACGCAGAGAACGCGCCTTCGCCCGGCCACATAAGCGTGGATCGCCGCCAGTCCCGCGCAGGTCACGAGCGCGGTTTCCATGCCGCCGATGCTGATGTTGACGGGCGTGGAACTGAGGGCGTACAGCAGAGCCGCGAACAGGCCCGCGACGGGCTGTCGGATTTCGCGGCGCGCGAGCAGGCGGGCGAGGAGATAGCAGGTCAGGCCGTCGGCCAGAATGCTGCAGGCTTTGCCAACGAGGGCGGCGTCGAACCGAAGCCAGGCGGCGAGGGCCAGCAGAAGCGTGTAAAGCGGCGTGGTCGTGCCGAGGACGCGCTCGCCCGGATTGTACGCGAAGCCATGCCCGCCCGCCAGGTTTTCCGCATAGCGCAGGGTGATGAGGAAATCTTCGGCAGTGGAATGCGTGACCCAGGCCATCCAAAAGCGCGCCGCCACCGCGACCAGCGCAATCAGAAGGGCGGCGCGACGATAAAGTCTATCGTCGTCGGACGGAGCGTCGGGAAGCGCGGGTTGGGACGAAGAAGACGGAGGGAAACGGAGCGCGCGAAAGCGATTTGGCCTCGTTTTCGTTATCTCCGTGTCCATCCGTTATGTCCATCGAACCCGTGTCCTGCCTCGTTCCGCCTCCTCCCGCATTGCATGAAAAGCGAAGCGAAAGGGAACGCGGGAGGTAAATTTGAAACTGCCTTAGCGGTCGCGGCGGCTGGCGACGAGTTGGAGCATCGCGCGCAGGTCGCCCAATCGGGAAGTTTTGCGGCCCTGCGCGTGCCGGGCGCGAAATTTCGTCGCTTCCACCTTCATAGCGGTTTTGGGCGCGTCATTTTGCGCGGCGCGGCTGTGAACGCGAACCGGCTTGCTCCGGGTGTGCAGGGTTCCATTCACAATCGCCTGCTCGCGCTCGGCTTTGCGCCGCGCCAGGCTCTCTTCCGTCGCCAGGGTTCCCAAACACCAGTCGGCCAGGGGAATCAGCACACAGAAATTCTTTTGAAAATACCGATGGTGCAGTTTGTGGTGGTTGCGGAGAAACTGGAACCAGCGGAAACGCTCGACGAACTGGTTGCGCGGGACGTGCATATTCCAATGCATGTACTCATACACGACGAAATACAGCAGGCAGGCGGTCATTGCGCCAATCGCGGTATGCGCCAGCACAAAACGCTCGACGAACAGGGCGACCGGCAGGTGCGCCAGAAAAATGGCGGGCAGGGCGTAGGGTTTCAGCAGAATGTGTTCGGGGTGTTCGCCCTCGCGCAGAAAATAGTCCTTGTCGCCTTTGTAGATGCCGTGATGGACGATGGTGTGGCCGCGAAAGGCTTCTTTGGGCGGGCGCGGCGTGTGCATCCACCATTTGTGCCAGTACCACTCGAAGAAACTGCCATAGACGACCCAGAGGAGGCCCGATGCGACTTGCGTTAACAGCGAATTCACGATTGAGGGTTGCCCTTTCCATCCGAAACGTACTGACCGAAACCGGAATGATGTCGTGCAGGGTGTGCCGGAGCGACCTATCATCCGGCGTTATTGTACCACCAAAGCGCTACTAAAGTGATAGAAATAATTGCCTTGCCCTGGCATTAGAAGGACGCATTTCGTTTCGCGACGCTGGCTCAGGCTGGTTGCTGTATCCATTGCACGGCAAAATCACGATAGGCTTCCCAGATTTCGGGAAAGCGCGTAACGTTCGGGATATGGTTGACCTCCAGCAAATGCTTTGTTCCCTGCTCGCCGATGATGTAATCATTAGCGACCACTTCCAGTCCGAACGCTCTCTGGATAGTTCGCGTGTCGTCGAGAAGTTCTGTGTCCACATCCATAAAGGCCGCATTCGGCGCGTGAATGGACTTGAGCCAGTCGTCGCCTTCCAGTTTGATCTGCCAGTATTTCTTCCCGATGAGGACGATTCGCACCGCCTGCCCCGGCAGGAACCGCTCAATGATACAGGGTTCGCCGCTCTCCCACGTTCCGCTGAAGCGCGCTTTGTTCTCGCCGCAATGCCAGTTGCCCCACTTGGCTACTCGTTCTGTATCCGTGACAAACGGAGCATGGGGCGAAGCGTAACCTCGCAGCGGCATCCCGAAGCGCGTATGCTGCAGAGCGCGCACAAGACAGGGCAGTTTCAAGCGGCAATCCATCATTGCGTGGGCATTAGGGAGGCATGGCCCGCCCCACAGGGCCAGTGCGGAGATAAAGTCCAGGTCGTTTTCATAAATGGAATGAAACACGATTTTCGAGACCGAAATCCAACCTGGCCCGCGCTTGGGTTCTACCAGAAGTTCGCCATCGCGCACAATAATGCGCGGCAGGAGTTCGTGGGCGATAATGGGGGTTTCCACCCGCTCCCGAATTTGCATGTATTCCAATTCGTCCAACCCGACGATGCAGACACGTTCCATAGCGGATAACAACCTTTCTATTCCCAGGCATTGACAGTCAGCAGACCGATTGCCGGAAAGAAAAGTTGCGCCGCCGTCTGATGCGCTTTGCCACGTTCTACTGTCAACGAAGTTTCTACCAGGCCGTGTTGCCGACATCGGGCAGGCCGCGCCCCAGGCGGTCGCTGACGGTCAGGCTGAACTGGTATGGCTCGGTTCCGCGCACCCACTTGAGCATCAGCGCGTTTTCCCCGGCGCGCAGCGTCACGTCGGTCGCCCAGGGGCCGCCGCCAAGAAGGGGACGGAATGTTTCGCGGTTGAACCGGCGCAGGATCAACGCGCCGTTCAGCCAGACTTTTACGGCGTAGTTGGTGTTGGCGACCAGACGCGCCTCGCGGTCGGTCGGGCTGCGAAGCGTGGTCTGGCCGTAGCAGACGCCCGGCGACGCCTTGAAGACCGGCTCCAAATCCAGGACGCTTTCGGTAAAGACCCGCTTTTCCCACCCGATGGTCTGCATACTGCGGCTGACGTAGGTTTCGCCCAGCCCCGGTCGGTCTTCGGGCAGGTACGAGCGGTCGAAGCCCTCGCCATCGAAATTCGCGAAGGTTCCGACCGTCCGCCAGCACGACGCGCCGAGCAGCAAAAACTCGGCTTCCGACATCGGCCCCTGCCCGTCGGGAATGAAGCGGAGCGTGACGGCATTGGCGATGTCAATGCGGGCCGCGCCTTCCGGCACGCGCAGGTGAAAATCGGCGCGCAGAATGCCGGAGCGCGCGGCAATGTACTGCCGCTGTCCCAGGGCGGGCGGCGCGCTGATCTGCCAGCCGGGCGGCACGAGCAACTGGATGCGCCCGTTGAACGCTTCGCCGCGATTCACGACCGAAAACGAGAGCGTTTTGGGCTGGTTGTAGCCGAGGACCGGCGCGTCGCCCGTATCCATGACGACGCTGAACGCGCCCGCCTGCCCGACCAGGGCGTTTGGGGGCGTCACGAGCAGGGGCTTGATTTGCGCGCTGTCGGCCCAGGCGATGGCCCCCAGCGGATCGGGGGCGACCGGCGCGACAGGGGCGGCAGGCGCGTCCGGGCCGTTCGGACTGATCGGTTCCGGGCGCGTCGTCATCGGGAGCGGATCGGGCGCGGTTTCGCTGACGGGCTGCGGCGCGAAACCGAACAGGGGGCGCGCGTTGGGCGGCGGATTGGAAGCGTTTGCGCCGGGCGCGTTCGGGTCGGCGGCTTCGGGCGCGGGCTGTCCGACGGCGTTCAGGGGCGGGAAATCGGGCATCGGCGCGCTGGCCGGAAAGACGACCGCGCCGATGGTTTCGGTTTCCGGGTCAATGGGTGCAAGCGTTCCGGGCCGGAGATCGAGTTCGGGCGGATTAACGGAGAAAAGCGCGTCGCCGGCCAGCGCGGTCAAGTTGTTGCTGGCGGGCGAAGACGGGCCGCCGTTGGCAGGCGACAGCGAGGGACTGGCGAGCGGGGCTGGCGCGTTCGGCGCGTCCTGCCCAATCGGAAGTTCCGCGCTCGCAAAGCCCACATGCGCGGCGTCGGGTTGGGATGGGGAGGACGTTTCCGGCGCGGGCGGCAGGGGGGCGGGCGCATCGTCGAAATCGGGCGCGAACGGAAGGC
>JBBRNU010000303.1:0-6030 GCA_038230115.1 Chthonomonadales bacterium
AGGGCGTGGTTTTTCTTTCCAACGCGCCGGATAAAATTGATATGGCGCATTGCCAGTGGCGACCGCCCGAAGCGATGTTTCCCGACAATGCGCGCGAGCAGGCCAGCCTTTTCGAGGACGAAGAGGCGATTTGACGCTGTGCGGCCCCAACTTCGCTCTGGCAATGGCCTCTCGGCTCGCAAAACGCGGATTGCATTCGATTTAGGGCGAGACGCACTGCCAGTCTCTGAACAAATTGCGAACTGGCCCGCAGGAATACCGGGCGTTCGCCGCAAGATAACTGGGCGACATGGACGTTTGCTGGAAATTATTCCGGTTCGATTACGCGCGCTATCTGGAGTTGCGGCCCGGCCTGCGTTCGGCAAACGCCCCGGAAGCCTTCGCCGCGCTTGCCGAAAACGAGGCCGAAGACGCGATTGCCCCGGCGCTGGACGCGGGCGAAATCACGCTGGAAATCGCGCGCGGGCTGATCGTGCAGTCGCAATGCTGTCTGGGCGAGCCGCTGCCCTTCACGCGCGGGCTGCCGGGCGTCGTTGGCTGGCTCGCGAGCCGCCCGGCCACCGAAGACGCCGCCGAGTTGCTGGGCGCGCTGATGACCGGCGGCAAGAACCTCGAACCCTGGCTCACGTCGGCAAGCGGGCTGGCGGGGTTTCTGACGCCCGACGAAACCGCCCGTTTCAGCGCGATGCTGCAGGCCGCGCCCGCGCGACGCAAGCGCGGCGGGCGGCGCTTGCGAACCGGCGGGCTGGTCGGCGCGTGCGCGGGATTTGTCCGCCGCCTGTTCGACCTGACCCCGCTGCCCTCGGAAATGCTGGCCCTGCTCGCGCAGATGGCGCAAACCGCGGCGGTGAACGGCGAGGGTCTCGCGCTCGCCGCCGCCTGACGACCGCTCCTATTTCGCGCTCGCTTTGCTCACGACCGCCGCGCGCTCGCGCCGTCTACGAAAGGTTTTGCCATGCCCCGCACCGTTCACCTCGACATCGGCATCAACGGCGCGTTTCTGACCCGCCGCTGGGAACAGCCCGACAACTGGATGCGCCTGACCCGCGAATGCGGCTTCGGCGTCCATTCGTTCTGCGGCGACGTGATTGACCCGTTTTTTTCCGGCGACCGGGGCTTTCAGTTGGAGCAGGCCCAGGCCACGCGCGAAGCCGCCGCCCGCTACGGCGTCACCATCTGCGACCTGTATACCGGCGTCGCCACGCACCGTTTTCATGGCCTGTCGCATTCCGACGCCCGCGCCCGACAGCGCATGAAAGAGTGGCTCTACGACGCGACCGAACTGGCGCTCGCGATGGGAACCGACATGCTCGGCGGTCATTGGGACGCTTTTTCCTGCGAGGTTCTGGCCGACCCGCAACTTACCGAAGCGGCCACCCGACGGCTGGACCAAACCTTGCGCGAACTGGCCGTAGACTTGAAAGCGCGCGGCCTGCGAATGCTGACGCAGGAGCAGATGTACATCCCCAGCGAAAAACCCTGGACGCTTCAAGAAGCGCAGGATTTTCTGCTCGCCGTCAACACGGACAATCCCGACGGCCTGCCCGTCCTGGTCACGCTCGACGTGGGGCATCAGGCCGGAATGCACTACGGGCTGTCCGGGCCGGATTTGGATTACCTCGCCTGGCTGCGCGCCTATGCCTCCGTTTCCGAGGTGATCCATTTGCAGCAGACCACGCCCGAAGCCTCGCACCACTGGGCCTTCACCGAAGATTTCAACCGGCGCGGTCACGTGGACCTCGAAAAGGCGCTGGAAGCGATCCGCTACAGCCACGCGCATCATCACGAGCAGCCATTCGCCTCGGTTCTGCCCCCGGTCGCGCGCAACTGGCTGGTCGGCGAGATTATTCCCGGCTCGACGAAAACCGAAACCGTCCTGCTGGCGGAACTGACCGAGAGCGCCCGTTACCTCCGGCAGTTCATCCCGGAGGGCGGGCTGAATTTCACCTTCGATTAGCGCTTGCGCCGCCTGCGAAGGCCGCCCGTCAAGCCTGCCGGTTTTTCTTACGCCTTCCGCCCCGCTGAACTTGCCGCCGCAAAAACCGTCTATCGGAACGTGTCACGAAAGCCTAAATATTTCGTTTCAAACACCGATACGATATAGGGAATAACACGGTAAGACGATTGACTTGAGCGACGGGAAAGGCGAACGGCGGTGAAAGAGTGCAATTCGGAGCGAAGTCTGCGGCTGACGGAAGAAGAGGCGCTGGGCCTGCTCGATCTGGTCATGCTGAGTACCAATGATTTGTCGGCGGAACAGCGCGCGGCGGTCGTGAAATTGAGCGAGTTCTGCCGTCAGTTCTTGCGCGAAGACAGCAAGGGCGTCGAAACCGGCCCGGCGCGCACCCTGACGACGGTCAGCCCCGCCCCCAACATCTGCGCGGCCTAACGCTTTGTTTCGGTTCCTTTGTGTTTCGTGTCTGAAGAATTCGACCGGGCCGACGAAAACAAGGCTTCCTCGGGACGCCGGATGGGGCAGAGGTCGGTTCGCAGCGCCGTCGTTTTCCTGATCGTCCCGCATTCAACTTTCCGACGCGCGGCGCACCCATCGCCTGGCTGCCGCGCGTTTTTGCCGTCCCCTCGCCTGCTATCTATAGCGCCGCAAATTCTCCGGGCTGAAATTCGGGGTTTGCCGCCCTGCCTTCTGAAGGCCGCGTTCGCGAAGTAAGAGGTAAACTGGGGGTATGGAAACGGAAACGCTGCACGCCTGGGATGTTTCGCCCGAAGCCGCCCGTGCGCTGCAAACGCAATGGGCCGCGCACGTGCGTGAAGAACCGCTCGCGGTCGAGA
The DNA here is from genome assembly GCA_038230115.1 of Chthonomonadales bacterium. Lineage (GTDB taxonomy): Bacteria > Armatimonadota > Chthonomonadetes > Chthonomonadales > Chthonomonadaceae > JBBRNU01. Next base: position 2,791 of record JBBRNU010000303.1, read on the forward strand.
ATGTCCGAACCGTCGGCGGGGCGGACATCTCGTTCGAGGCGCACGACGATCCGCGCGCCACGCCGGTCTGCGCCGGGTTTGTCACGCTGGACGCGGCGGCCCTGCAGGTCATTGCGCGGCGGGGCGTTCGCACGGTCGCCCGCTTCCCCTACGTGCCGGGCCTGCTCTCCTTTCGCGAAGCCCCGCCCCTATTGGAAGCGTGGGCCGGACTGCGCGAGCGCCCCGACGCCCTGCTGTGCGACGGGCATGGCCGGGCGCACCCGCGCCGGTTCGGACTGGCCTGTCACTTGGGTTTACTGCTCGACCTGCCGACCTGCGGCGTCGCCAAAAGCCTTCTCGTGGGAACGCACGGCCCGGTTCCCGAAGCGGTCGGAGCCTGGACGCCCCTGAAACACCGGGGCGAAATCATCGGAGCCGCCCTGCGAACCCGCCAGAACGTCGCCCCCGTCTATGTTTCGGTCGGGCATCGTATAGACCTGGACAGCGCGATCGCCCTGGTTCTGCGCGGCACGACCCGCTACCGCCTGCCCGAAACCACGCGCCACGCTCACGCTTTCGTCAACGCCCTGCGCCGCGATCCCGCTCTGAACGAAAATGGGGGCAAAGACACCGCGTCCCCGAATTGATCGGCTCGGTCGCTTTCCCCCTATTTTGCCGCACGAGCAGGATTTCGCCCCCGCAAGCCCGAATATATCCATCAATTGTCCGCCTCGCCCCACGCGGGCCAGATTTTGGCCCGCCGCCTGGCGTTGATTCTTGCCCGGATTGTTTTGCCTTCATCGCTATGGACTGCCTGTCTGTCGAACACAGACTTTGACGATGAAATTTTGTTGTCAGCGCTTGGGGCGGCGCGGGTTTGTTGTTGAACGGTCACGCCGTGCAAAAAGCCGGATAGGAACCAGTGCAGCGATGACAGAACGGCAAGTCATAGCGATGACAGAACGGCAAGTCATAGCGATGACAGAACGGCAAGTCATGCGGATTCAGGAGCGTGTCGTTCTCGGATTGCTGCTGCCCTTAGCAGCCTTCCTCATAGAATCTTACGCCTACTGTTCCTCGTACTCGCGTTACGCTTTCGTTCCCGCCCTGTTTCAACGCGATTACTATTCCGGTATCTATCGTTATCGCGTGTTGGGCCGAGAGCTGGTCTTCGGCCTGTATCGAATGCTTGTCCGACAGGGAGCGGATCAAATACAGATGGCTTCCGGGGAATTTCCGGAAGGGTTTTCCGCCTCGCTCTATTTAGCGCATTTGCTCGTCAATGGCGTTTTCTTCGTCGGCTTTTGCTGGATCATGCTTCATTGGCTCCTGCATCGCCTTCCAGCGCTCAAAGCCTTGTTCGCCTATTTGGGTCTTGTTCTTCTCACGGTTTCGTCCTTCTACGTGGTCACTCCTTATGACACGCTTTCGCTTTTTCTGCTATTGATCGCCTGCATCGCGTTTCACAGCCGAAAGCGCTTTTCCTGGCCGATACTGGCAGGCGCACCGGATTGTGGTTTCGCCGCAGAATGCGCGCTATCCGAAGGCGGTGGAAACTTTCTACCTGGCAAGTATCCCCTACCTTTTTGTAACCTTCATCAGCGGGTATTATTTCGAGATACGCCTGGCAATTCCGTTGATTCTACTCCACGCGCTTTTGGCCTGCTTCCCGGAGGGAGAAACGCTGTCGCTGTTTCCCGAAAGCCCCGAAGAAAATCCACGCCGGCGGATCGAGCCGTCAGCGGATCGAGCCGTCAACCGAAGAGGCTATAATTTCCGCCCCTTCAACCCGTTAGTTAGGAAAACCGCTATGCCTTCGCCATTCTCGCTGAAATCGCGCGCGTTCACGCTCATCGAGCTGCTCGTCGTGATCGCCATTATCGCGGTTCTCGCCGCCATTCTCTTTCCCGTCTTCGCCCAGGCGCGCGGGTCGGCCCGGCAGATACAATGCGCCAGCAACATGCGGCAAATCGGCATGGCCCTGCGAATGTACGCGACGGACTACGACGAGACCTGGGTTCCCGTCGCCATTCCCGCCCGCCTCAAGGGGGCCGCCCCGGTGCAGATGTGGATCGGCTACGACAACGCCAACTGGGGGCTGGAAGGCGGGTTCTACGGACGCATCAACATGCCCGCCATTCGCAAACCGCGACCGGGCGGCATTGACCCCTACATCAAAAACGACGCCCTGCGCCGCTGCCCCAGTATGCCGACGACCTGGCAGATGGCGTATGCGACCAACTGGTTCAACAGCCTCTTCGACTCCTATTACTACCTGAAGCATCCCGAAGCGCAGGGAAACGAGTTCGGGCCGGGGACGCGCACCATCTACTGGGGGCGCGACGGCAGCCTCCTCAATACCGGGGCGCGCGACGTCGAAATCGAGCAGCCGGCCTATACGCTCACGGTCTGGGAGCATTTTTCGCGCGCTCCGGCCTGCAACTTCCTGCAAACGGCGGACTGGTTCGACAGCCCGCCCGACACCCCAAGCCTGCGGGAGCATTTCCATTTCCTGCACCGCGACGGGGCCAACGCGCTCTGGGCCGACGGTCACGTCAAACGGCTGGCCTACGGGCAGTTGCGCCGCCCGATGTTCTCCTGCCGCAAAGACATTTATCCCGGCCAATAAGCAAGCGCGGCAAAAGTGCGAGCGCAGGAAAATTTAAACAAAGCGACATGGCTCGTTGAAGAAGCGCTGACAAACAATAAAATTCGATGAGTTTCTTTCCTTGTGAAGGAAAAAAACTAGAGCAAGACCATCTCCCCGTCCCAAAGGACGGCTAGCCGCAGGCTCCCCAGGCACGGTTTTTATAACCGTGACCCGCAGTCTCCTGGCGGGGCGGCATTCGCGTCCGCGAGGACGCTTGGCGAACTCGTTCGCCTCCCTGCCGGGGCTATGAAAGCCCCGGCGATAGCCCCGACAGAGCGCCCCTCACCATACTCCCGCCAGAACCGCCTCCAACGCTCGCCGTCCCGCCCCCTCCCGCGTCCGCTGTTCCAGCTCCGCATACTCCCGCGCCGTCGCCTCTTCCGCCAAACGCGCCTTCCCCTCCGGCGACAAATACCGCTCATACGTCCGCCGATTCTTGCAGTACTTTGCGTCGTTCATCAGCGCCACCACGTCCGCCTTCCGATAATGCCACCACACCCGCCCGTGAACCAGCGTCTCCTGTCGCCGCCCCGCCAGCCGCCCGTTCCTCCGCAAACCCATCACCGACCGCTGCGTTATGGCAAGCATCCACGCCACCTGCCGCGTCGTCA
>JBBRNU010000304.1:0-6020 GCA_038230115.1 Chthonomonadales bacterium
CGGCGGGCGGCCGGCATTTTGTTCGTCCAGCCGCGTCACGCCGACTCGCGTGTAAACTAGGGTCGTGTTGAGACGGGCGTTTTCGCGGCCTTCCACGAGAAACGCGAGCCGGGTTCCATCCGGCGAGAAAACGGCCAGATCGAGGGCGCGCGGCGCATTTCGCCAGTCCGCCGGGAGGCTTGCAGCGGGCGGCGGGGCGAGCGCCAGACGAACCGACGCTTCAGGCCGCCCGGTCGCGAGGTCGAGATGATGGATCGTCAGGCTCAGTCTGCGCGCTGTCGTATCGTCCTGCGCCCAGAGCAGGCGCGTGCGCGCGGCGTCGAGGCCGAAGCCGAGAACATGACCGGCGACGATTGTTTCGACCCGCTGTCCGCGCGTGCGGTAAAGCGCGTAATCGTCGTTTTTCGCGCCCATGAAAATCAGGTCTTCCGAACCGGGCAGCCAGGCCATTTGCGCGTTCAGGGGCGCGATTTGCGCGACGGGCAGGGGCGTTCGTTGGAGCGGGCGGCCACTCAGGGCGTCGAAGCGGCGCAGTTCCGTTCGCGGCGACTGACGGGGAGCCGTTTTGCCCGGCACGGCCACGGCAGCGGCGAATTCCCGGCTGTCTCCGCGCCAGACGAGCGGCGGCGCGGCGGCAACGTTAAGAACGCGCGTATGATGCGTGCGTGTGTCATAGAGACCAAGCCGGTCGTTGTGGTGGAGGAACAGGATATGCGCGCCGTCGGGCGACCAGCGCGCCAGCATCGCGTCGCCGCTGTTTGGAAGGGCGCGCAGGTCGGAGCCGTCGGTTCGCGCCGTGAACAGGCCGGTATGCCGGGCCGGGTCTGCCCAGAAAAAGACGATCCGCTTGCCGTCCGGCGAAAACTCGACGGGCGCGGCGCACCCTGCCAGCAGCCCGACAGCGGCGAAGGTCAGGACGACGCTCGCCGCGCCGCGCCCGCAAAATCGGAACCGCTTCCACGTTTCCGTCGTTTCCGTCGCCGTATTTACCTGCTTCATGATGGACGCCCCTCCTTCGCAAAACCTGCAATGCGGGATATGAAGTCCGAAATTCCTGCGACGCGGCCCATCGTTGAGCGCTGTCGGGGATTTCGGCACGGCGGAATTATAGCGCGCGGGCGGGGCGGCGTCATGGGCCGAAAGTCCCGGATTGGGGGCGCGAGCGGCCTGAATTCAGCGGGAGGGCGCGTTGGGAGCAGGAGCCTGCAATTCTACCAAAACCCAGCCGTTCGCGCCCTCTCCGGTCGCGGCCAGAGTTTGCGCGCGCCAGCCGGGATTTTGGGCGAGTTCCGGCAGCAGGTCGCGGCCAAGCGTGCGGCGGCTGGTTGCGACCGCCAGCGTCCTGCCGAAAGGCCCGGCGGCGAGCAGGGCGCGGAGTTCGGGCAGGAGCGGCTTTTGCTTGCCTTCCAGGGGCGCGTAGTCGGCATAGAAGTTCATGCTGGGGCGGCGCGGCACGATGTTGTAATAGAGGGTGGGCCGGTCGGAAGTCGGGTTGGCGAGCGCGGCGATCCGCTGGTACGGGCCGAGCAGATCGCGGGCGGCGACGGCGTAGCCCTCCGTGTAGCCAATAAATGCAAGCATTATCGTCATGGCTGTCAGCGCGCCCAATCCCGCGCGCCGCCAGACCGGACGCGCGTTTGAGGCCAGGGCGTCGCCGGGCCGACTCGCGGCGCGAAAGCAGGCCCAGCCCAGGGCGCTGCCCGCGAAGAGCGTCAGGGTCAGATGGCGCGCGAGGCGCAGAACGCTTTCGGGAACCGGGGCGTCCGGGCGGGCGAAGCGCGGCGCAATCAGCGCGCCCGCCACCAGCAGACCGGCGGTCAGCAGGGCGGCGAACGCTCCGGCGTCCAGGGCGCGGGAGGGAGCGCGTTCCGGTTTGGCGGTCAGGATTTCCGAAAGCCAGCGCCCGACCAGGAGCGCGGCGGCGGGGTAGGCCGGAACAATGTAGGTGGGCAGCTTGGCCGCGCCGAGCGTGAAGAACCCAACGATCGCCCAGAACCAGATTCGCAGAAAAACCGTTGTTTCGGCGGCGGGATCGGGCTGGAAGGGCGTTATCGAGGCGTCTTTGGCGCGGGCCGGGAGGAGGGCGGGCGCGGTCGGGGCGTTCCTATTGCGGGCGGAAGCCTCAGCCTGCGCCTTCCCCGTTTCACTTCGAGGGCGCGGCGAGCGGACGCGGAAGGCGGCGGGCGTGAAGCAGGCCCAGGGAAAGAAGCCCAGCAGAAAATACAGCAGGTAGGTCGGGAGCGGGGCGTTATGCACCTTGTCGCCGCCGCGAAAACGCCCGACATGCTGCCGGATCAGGTATTCCTGCACCCAGGTCCGGCCCTGCCCGTCGTGTCCGCCCGCCCGCCAGATGGCGATGTGCCAGGGCGCGGCGAGCGCGAAAAACAGGAGCAGACCGGCCAGGGGATGCAGCGCGCCGACAATTTGCCGCCAGCGCGCCGCCTGAAGCGAACCCGCGACACGCCCTTCGCGCAGCAAAAAAACCGTCAGGATGAGGCCGGGCAGCAGCAGACCTACGACGCCTTTGGTCAGCGTGGCGAGGGCGCACGCGCCCCAGAAGATCAGCGCGGGCGTCCAGGTTGCGGCAGGCGGACTCGCGACGGGCGCGTCGGGGAACGAAGGCGGCGAGGACGCGGCCGGAGTCGGGAACGCGCTGGTAGGGCTAGTAGATGGGAACGCGATGCGCCGCCAGACCGTCCAGAACGCGAACAGCGCGCCGGTCGTCCACAGCGTCAGCAGGCCGTCGGTCGTCATCTGGCGCGCGTCGGCAATCGTCATCGGAGCGGTCGCGTAGACCAGCCCGGCGAGCAGTCCGGCCCGCCTGCCGAACCAGCGGGTTCCGGCCAGGACGACCAGCCCGGTCGTCAGCAGCGCGGCGAGGGCCGAGGGCAGGCGGGCGGAACGCTCCGAAACGCCGCCCGCGCGCATCGAGGCCGCGCTGACCCAGTACACCAGAATGGGTTTTTCGTAAAAGGGAACCAGAGTCTGCGCGGGGTGGTCAAACGGACGGGTATTGAGTTTCGGCGTCACCACGTCGCCCGTTCGGACCATCTGCCGCGCGCAGGCCACGTACAACGCCTCGTCGAGATCGAAGAGAGGAACGCCGCCCAGCCGCCAGAAAAAAAGGAACAGGCACAGCGCGGCCAGCCCCCACGCGCCGGACGTGCGGCGAACGAAGCGCCCGGCGCGGGCCAGACCGGACGGCGCGGCTTCGTTGGGCGCGACAGGCGTATTTTGTAGAACAAGGGGCGGCGGGTCGGATGGGTTCATAAACCGAATACGTTCATGGAAGGGTTCGACGCTCCCGCGCATTGGCGGAAGCAGCGGAAGAAGAGAAACCGGGCGGGGCCGCGATACAAGCGCGGACGGTCGGCCCGGTTCTCAGCAGGCTTGTTTACGCTTCCAGCGCGTGCGCGATGTTTTTGGTAAGCACGACATGTTCTTTGAAGGCGGTCAGCGCGAGGGTCGCCAGATGACGCCCGTGCGTCTCTTTCGCCCCGGCGTGTCCTGTGGCGTTCTTCAAATACGTCTCGGCCAGATCGCGCAGGAACTCGTGGTTGGCAAGCTCGGCGGCGATGTAAGTTTTGTCGAAGTCCGCGCCTTTGGGGGTCGTTTCGAGTTTGTTGAGCAGAGCCTTTCCTTCGGCGCTCATCGGCGGAGCGGGGATGTTCAGGCTCTTGATGATGGCGGTCACGGCGATGGCTTCGCGCAGCTCGAAGTTGGCGAACTGTTTGGCGGCGGCGGCGGCGGCTTTGTACACGGCAATCTGGCTCGCCGCTACGGAGAGGGTGGCCGGGCCGATCACGCCCATAAAAAAGTCTTCGCCGGTTTTGGCGTGGGGCAGTGTCATGGGGTAGTCATGCCCGGTGTCGGCTTCGGGCTGCTGCGGGCCGTCGGCGGCCTGCGCGGTCTGGCCCAATCCCAGGGCCGCGACGCCCAATCCGGCAGCCGCCGCGCCCTTCAATAAGGCGCGTCGGCTCACGGCGTCAGCGGGGAACGTTTCCGGTTCGCGTTTCGTTTCACTCGGTGTCATGGCAGGCTCCTTGGGTTCGTTGCCAGAAGACGGTTCGCTTCTGACGGGGAATATGCGAGGGCCGCGTTTCCGCGCGCTTTTGTTTCCTCGCAGAGCCATTATACAGAGCCGGTATTATCCGCAGCGTTCCCGTTTCGGGGCAATAGCGTTCCCGACGTCAAATGTGAGTGGGCGCGATAGAAATTTTTAGAATGCTGGCTTGACTTACTTCTCGCGCTGTCTAACGCCCGGCCAGCGTTCAAGGCGGGCTGCAAAACCGTTCGCGCGGCTTCCCGACGCCGCGATTTTGCAGCGGTTATCAAAAAAGCGGCCCTGCGCCCAAAAATTTATCAGGCCCGGCTTGCCAACTACCGGGCGAATATGTTAAACTAACGGAATTCAGTTCGCCTCGCAATTAAAGGCGTGAAGGAACGCTCCGATGAGGCCCCCCAACTTTCAATCCTCACAGCATACCGCGTCTGGCGCGAAATGGCAAGGCCGCACGTCCCTTCGGCGCGCGGCGAGCGGCTTCACGCTTATCGAGCTGCTGGTTGTGATGTCTATCATTGCGGTTGTGGCTGCGGTCGCGCTGCCGGTTTTCGCGACCGCGCGGCATTTCGCCAAACGCGGAACCTGCGCCGCCACGATGCATCAGGCCGCCGTCGCCTTGATCCTCTACACCGACGATTACGACGGGGCGTTCCCCACGTATCTCGCCAACCCCAGCTGCGCCGCCAACCCCGCCGACACCCTGTCCCGGCACGATCTGTTCTGTCAGGCGCAAAGCGTTTTCAGCAGCGTCAGCGGGCATTCGCAGGCGCCTGCAGTGACGTGGGTTTCGCTCACGATCCCCTACGCGCTCGGTTATTCGGACGCGCGGGCGGGGGCGGAAGCGGCGCAGCGTCTGCTCACGTTCCACTGCCCGGAAGACGACGATCGGCAGGCGCGGCCCGTGACCTCGTATGAGTTCAAGATGTGGCTGTCGGGGGGAGCGAGCGAGGCGGAGATTCCCTCGCACAGCGACATGGCGATGCTCTGGGAACAGTGGGCGTTTCATACCGGGGGCCACGAGTCGGAACACGACCGGCGCGCGGCGATGAACGTGGTTTTTGTGGACGGCCATGCGCGCTGGACGCGGCTTTCCAATACGGCGAGCGCGCGTTACGGGGCCGGCCCCGACCTGCATTGGGTTTTCCCCGGCAACGAGACGATTTTGGCTGGCTCCGACATCGCGCAATAAATTCGCGCGTCTTTCCCCGCCTCTTCGCTCAGGAACAATCTCACGCTTGGCTGGCACCCCTTCGCGAGCAATTTACCTCACGCGCTTCGCTGGCAGCCCCTTATACAAGGCGAGGGGAACGAAGGCTTGGGGGTGGCGGGAACTGTGAGGTCTACCCTCATCCCCGGCCGTTCTCCCTGCATGGGAGAAGGGAGCGAAGGTGGCGGGTTTGTTCTTTGCAGGTAGGGAAAGAACCTCGCCGCGGCGCATCGGCATTATGAATTTAGCCCGCGCAGGCGGGCTTTGCATTTCAGAACGGGCATTCATTCCCGTTCGACGCGACTTTCAGGACGGGCATTGCAGCCCGCGCAGGCGGGCTTCACAATTCCTGCCGGGGGTTTTAACCCCTCGGCTCTCTCGACTTCCGGCTTCGCCTCTCAGAACAAGGTTTCAATCCCGTTTACCCCGTCCAAAGTGCAGACACGCCTCCTCTGGTCGCCTGCGCCCTCTGGCTTTTTCCGCTTCTTTGCGGTTAGCGGGTGGGCGCGTCGGTGGCGTGCAGGGCTTCAAGCGCGGCGCGGCTGGCGGCATTTGCAGTTGCGCCCGCCTGTCGCCCCATCGCCAGCCCGTAGCCCACCGAGCCGTGCCGCCAGCCAAGCAGTCCGATTTTGTCGGGCGCGGCGACGTTGGCGAACGTATGGCCCTCGATGGTCGTGGCGTGCGCGTCTGGGAACCGCGCGCCCTGCGGCGCGATATAGATGGCGAACGCGCCCTGCGGCCCGCGATATA
>JBBRNU010000305.1:0-5984 GCA_038230115.1 Chthonomonadales bacterium
CTAGCGCATTGCATCGGATTTAACCACCCGCGAAGCGCGCAAAGAGAACGGGAATAAATGCCCGTTCTGAAATGCAAGCCCTCCATCGAGGGCTAAAGGCCAATGCCGAAGGCTCAAAGCGCTTCGTCAAATTGCACAGGCAGACGAGACAAAGCGCGTATTCAGCCCGCGCAGGCGGGCTAGCGTTTCAGAACGGGCATTTATTCCCGTTCTCTATGCGCGCGTTCGCCAAGCAGACATCAGCAGCGAGTTGGATGAGCCTACATAAAAATGGATACAGCAACAACCGCAACCACGATGAAACGCTCGCTGGCCGAGCCGACCGGCGAACTGCGGCGCGTGAAAATCGTCGAGTGCGGCGAATCCCTCGTGGATTTTCTTCAGGACTGCCCGGCGCTCCTGTTCGACCGCCCGCGCTTCCGGTATCGCCGCGAGACGCTCCTGCGCCAATCGGTCGCGGCGAAACTATGCGCCGCGAGCCGCGCGCTGCCGCCCGAATATCGCCTCGCCGTCATCGAGGGCTGGCGCGCTCCCCACATCCAGCGCCGGATGTACCTCGCCCTCTGGAGCCATTTTCAGGAACAGCATCCCGCCTGGTCGGAAACCACGCTCAAGCGCGTCGTGAACCGCTTCAGCGCGCCCCTCGATACGCGCGTTCCGCCGCCGCACACGACCGGGGCCGCGCTCGATGTGATGCTGGCCGATGCCGAGGGCCAGCTTCTCGATCACGTCTCGCCCTACGAGCCGTTCGACCCGCGCGCCTTTCCTTTCGCCGCTCCCGGCCTGTCCGCAACCGCCCAAGCCACCCGGCGCGTTCTCGCCGAAGCCCTGCACGCGGGCGGCCTGTCGAATTACCCCAGCGAGTTCTGGCACTGGAGTTACGGCGATCAGGGCTGGGCTTACCGAACCTTCGCCGCCCACGCCCTTTACGCTGCCACCGCCCCGCCCAACTACCAGCCCCCCGCCGACGAACTGCAAGACGCCCCGCTGGAATTTATCGAGGCCGACGATGCGCCGCAATCATGAGGAGAGTTTCGAGTCGCGAATGAACGTCATCAGCAGCCAATGGTAGACGCTGGGGTAAAGTTCCAGGTCGCCTTCGCTTAGGTCATAAACACGTTCTTCATGCGGCTTGACCAACGCAACCGCGTGTCTATGCGCCTGCCCGATCATCGAGACTATGTGACCCCGCAGCAGATCGTTTCCCTCCCAAATGAGCGGGGCCATGTCCTGACGGCTCAGAAACGCCTCGCTGTCTACGGCATGGACGCTTTCTAAACGCGAGAACAGGGACAACAAGCCAGGGGCCAGTATAGTGAGTGCGTCATTGGATGGCGGCGAAGCGACGCAGGTAAATTTGAGCGGGTCCGCCAGTAAAAGTTCGGCTTGCTGGCGCGCTTCCTCGAAAGACAGCGCGAGTATTCGCTTTTGTTCTTCAAGGTCGCGCTCAATCCACGCATCGGTTTCGGTTTTCTCCGCTTCCGCTTCGGCCCTTCTTTTCACTATCCAATTCTTGAGCCAGACCATTGCCGCGCCTCTTTTTGGTTCGCGTTCGCTTGCCGCAAATCACCAGCCCATCGTGCCGGGGTCGCCTTTGAAAGGGCCAACGATGTCGGACGTGATCCAGCCGCCGTAAAAATCGCCGGGCTGGGCGCGCCCCGTCTCGCCGTCCACGAGGCAGGCGTCCATTTTGCTCGGATAAAAGGCCACGTAATCCTTGATCGGGGCGAACGCGGGTGTCGGGTGGGGGTAAAACCAGGCGGCGTTTTCCACGCTGCGGTCGCCCACGCGGATGGAATAATACCCGGCCTGCCCCTTCCATTCGCAAAAAGAACCCTTCGGCGTCGCTGCTAAATACTGCGCGGCGACATCGGCAAGCGGAATGTAATACACCGGCGGGTGACTGGTTTCCAGAACCCGTTTGGCCCGGCGCGTGTCGGCAATCGTGACGCCGTTGAAAACGATCTGAATGTGGCGGGCGGAGTCTTCCAGGCGCGGCGGACGGGGATAATCCCAGACGGATTCCTGTCCCGGCGCGGGTTCGATGCGGATGCGGTTCATGACGTGCCTTTCCTGCTTCTCATTTCCCATTTCTCTGCGCTCTGAACCGCCGAAAATGCGCGCGGGCGGCCCAGCGCGCAATGGAATATCGGCGCAGACTTGCGGATTACGGGCGAAAGCGCTATGCTTACTCAACTTGCCACTCAAGCCCGCTCGCCTGACAAACGGGCATTCATGCCCGTTCTGAAATGCGAAGCCCGCCTGCGCGGGCTAAACACGCTCTGGCGTTTGGGCATTGCAGGCCACGTAGGCGCTCTTCGCGTTTTAGAACGGGGTTACCATCCCGTTCGCCCCCGTCCCACGCGCAGGCGCGCATCCGTAGCAAGTTGAGTATGCTTATTTACGGCGCGCAGCCGTCCGACGTTGCCCCGGAGCGAACGCGAGGACGGATGCGGCAAATCCGAAACCCTACGCGGCGAACGCGAAAACCTATCCGGCAAAGGAGCGTCCCCGTGCCTGAAGAAGTCGAAATCGAAACCAAAGACATGCAGGAGACGATTGAAGAATTGCGCGAGGAGCGGGCTGAGCGCGCCCTTGAAGAACGGCAGTCGCAATGGACGCGCTGGATTTCGCTGACGACGGCGCTGCTGGCGGTCGTGGCGGCGGTCGCCGCCCTGCAATCCGGGTCGCTCGTCAATGAGGCGCTGGATGCGGGCAACCGGGCCGTGCTGCGGCAGGCGCAGGCTTCCGATGCGTGGGCCTACTATCAGGCGAAGGGCGTCAAGAGCAACGGCGCCCAGCAGACCGCCGACCTTTTGCGCGCCGTTGCGCCCGCCCGGCCCGCGCAGGCGGCGAAGTGGGGCGAGGAGGCCGCGCGCTACAAGACCGAGCAAAAGGAATTGCAGACCGAAGCGGGCAAACTGGAACACGAGCGCGACGATAAACTCAAAGAAGCCGACGCGCTCATGCACCATCACCACATTTTCGCTTACTGCGTCACGTTCACGCAGGTGGCAATCGCGCTTTCGGCCATCGCCGCGCTGACGAAACGTAAGCCGGTCTGGTACCTGAGTCTGCTGGCCGGGGTCGGCGGCGTTATTTATTTTATCAACGGTTTTTTGCACACGGCGAAGTAAACGCCCTGAATGAGATTGCGCCCTGGCCTGACCGCCGCCCAGCCCCGCTCTCGCCAGCCTTGCAAACGCCGACGCGGGAACTAAAATTTGCCGCTGCCTCGTCTCGTTAAGCGGCGGTCGAGACATTATAGCCGCCTTTGCTCCCGGCCCGCATTCCTGTATTCCAGCGGTCTGGCTTTCACGAAAAAAGCCGAACGGGGCGTATGCTTACGAAGGAGAACCATCCATGCAGTTATCACGGCGGCAAACCGGCTTTCTCGCCGCGCTTGCCCTGATCGGGTTGGCGGCGCGCGGAAATTTCGGGCTTTCTGGACTGTCTGCGGCGGCGCAGGCGCAAACCAAACCGTTTCCACTCGTCAAGTCCGAGGCGGAATGGCGTAAAAAACTGACGCCGGAACAGTTCCGCATTCTGCGCGAGGCGGGAACCGAACCGGCTTTCAGCGGCCAGTTGTGGAACAACCACGCCACCGGTTTGTATACGTGCGCGGCCTGCGGACTGCCCCTCTTCAGTTCCAAAACGAAGTTCGAGTCGGGAACCGGCTGGCCGAGTTTCTGGGACGCGGTGGCGAAGGGGAACGTGCGCTTGATGGAAGATGACACGCTGGGAATGCAGCGGACGGAAGTCTTGTGCGGGCGATGCGGCGGACATCTGGGCCATGTTTTCGACGACGGCCCCAAACCGACCGGCCAGCGCTACTGCATCAATTCCGCCAGCCTCGCCTTCGTCAAAAACGCCGCGCCCGCAAGCAAAGCGCCCGTCCGCAAGCCCAAAGCGAAGCCCTGAAATTCTCTAAAAAAATGCCCTGACCCTTTTGCATAAAGGGGCCAGGGCATTTTCGTTTCCATTTCAGACAAGCCCGCCCTTGTGATACCGAAAAGGATCAGGGCATTCGCTCCCTTTCCTTACGAACCCTTACGAAGGAAAGGGCCGGGGCAAGGTCCTTCTCTCCCCACAAAGGCAAAGAGCAAACCGAATGCCTTCGCTTCCCTCTCCCATGCAGGGAGAGGGGCCGGCGGTGAGGGTAGACCCAAGCGTTCCGACAGAGCCGCCGGCCAAACGTGAAGCGAGGGGCTTCCTCGGTTACGGCTTGGGGTCGCGGGTGGCGTTGACGCGAACCGGCGGCATACGTCGCAGGGGCATCCCGTTCGGGCCGCGCACGTCGGCCTGCTGCGGCGGACGCAGGTTGTTGACAACCTTGACCCGCTTGTTCAGCAGGTCGCCCAAAAACGCCTGCCCGCGCGACGACTCGTAACGGTCGAGCGTAGCCTGACGCTGATCCGGGGTCAGGTCGCTGCCAAGTTTTTCCACCTGAATGAGGTGGTATCCGAAGTCAGTGCGAACCGGCGCGCTGAGTTCGTTGGGCTTGAGCGTAAACGCGACCTGCTCGAACGGCTTCACCATCATGCCGCGCGCAAACACGCCCAACTCGCCGCCCTGATCTTTCGTGCCGGGGTCGTCGCTGCTTTCTTTCGCCGCCGCCTCGAAGGTCTTCTTGTTGGCTTTCAGGTCAGCGGCGACCTGCGTGATTTTGGCGAGTGCGGCGTCGTCGGCCTTCTTGGTATCTTCCGGCTTGGCGTCCGGCGCGGGCGCGTCCACTTTTACCAAAATGTGCCGCGCCTGCAAGTAGTCGCCCGCGCCGATGGGATGACCGAGCGTGGTCTCGATGTCTTTGCGAATGAGCGCTTGAATCTGCAGCTGCGCCCGCGTATTGTGGATGAGGCGGGAGCGCGTGACGCGCGCCTGGGTCAGAAATTGGTCATCGGTCACGCTGGCCGGAATATTGCTTTTGACGCGCGCGTCCTTGATGAGTTTGCTGATTTTCTCGTCTACCTGCGAGGCCGGGATCGAAACGCCCGCTTTGGCCGCCTCGATGTCCAGCGCCTGCTCGGTCAGCATGAATTGCAGTTGGTTGGTGACGGGCTGCGAGGGCTGGGCGTGAACCGCGTCCAGCGCCTCGGCGCGCGTGATGGTCACTTGGGCGGGCGCGGCAGGGCTGACAAGAACGTTGGCGGCTTTCACGCCAACAACCTGCGCGACCGCCGTTTTCAAGCCTTCCGGGTCGTCGGCGCGAAGTCGGGCCACCACCTGCCCCCACGTAATCGGCTTGCCATTGACGCTGCCAACGATGTCGGCGTCCCCGACCGGTTTGACCGCCGCGCTCGCCGGGGCGACCGCATCCGTTTTCGGCTTTGCGCTTGCCGTTTGGGCCAGCGCGGGCGCGACCGCCGCGCCCCAAAGCGCCGCCGTCAGCAGGGCGGGCCGTGTGTATTTTGCCATGCGAAGCGTTTCCTTTCGCGGAAAACCTACGGCGGTTTCCCGATTCGAGTCTGATTACGGGCGTAAGCGGCGGCGGGGTTCCTGCCCGCGTGCTGAGGGACAAATGCGCCGCCAACGCTTATTATATCACATCAAAAAGAACAATCCGCCTGTCCGGGAAAGGACAAAGCGGATTGCGGCTGTTTTGTGCGGCGTCGCCCGTTCCCTTCGCATGTAAGCGCGGCGGGCAAAAGTCGGGACGGTCTTTTCGAGGGCGTCAGGAGGGCGCGGGAACGTTGGGAAGACGGCGATGCTGCCGGGCGTACTCATAAAGACGCGCATGGAGCTGCTGACGCGCGCGGAACAGGCGCGAGCGCACGGTTCCAATCGGAATCGCGAGCGCGGCGGCGACCTCCTCGTAACTCATTTCCTCAATGTCCGTCAGGATGACGCAGGCGCGCAGTTCGGTAGACAGACCGGCTAAGGCGCGCTCCAGCGGCTCGTCGAGCGTGGCCGCGAAAAGCGCGGTTCCCGGTCGGTCGGCTTCCGCTGCGCGCAGCGATTCCGGCCCGGCCTCGCCGCCCGCCGAC
>JBBRNU010000306.1:0-5962 GCA_038230115.1 Chthonomonadales bacterium
ATAGATGCGAATCGCGACGAGAACCAGTCGGCGCGGGCCTTGCGCCAGACCGTTGAAACCTCGGTTGGAAACGCGCCGGTTGGCCCCCCGCCCTGTTCTGGTGGACGGGGCGGCGGGTCGGTTGGTTTCGGGCGGCAGGGCGTCGTGATTCATGGCGTCATTTTTCGATACGGGCCGCGCGCCTCAAATCGTGCCATTGGTCGCCGCTTTTAACTCAGTTTCGGTCAGATCGGCGTCCGGCTTCGCTTCCGGGCGGACGGGCGCGCGAGCCGTTTGCGGCGGTTGGGCCGGGTCGCGCAGCAGACCGGCGCGGCGCAGTAATTCCCCAATCGCGTTTTCCACGTCGGGCCAGGGCGCGTTTTTGGCCCGGCTGCGCCCGACAAAAGCCAGATCGAATGGCCCCTCGCGCAGGTCGGACAGGCGCAGGCGGACGGCCTCGCGCAGTCGCCGCTTGATGCGGTTGCGGATCACGGCGTCGCCCTGCTTTTTGCTGACCACGAACCCGATGCGCCGCTCTTGGCTGACGCATTTATCATCGGTCGGACGCCGCAAAACGTACAGTATGGCAAGCGGGTGGACGTGTGAGCGGCCCCGCGCGTACAAGCGGCGAAAATCCTGATTATAGCGCAGGCGCTGTTCGGCGGGCAGCATGGCGAAACATCAGATCGGCTCGGACAAACGCCCGCTTTTGCGCGCGGCGTCCCCCAGAGCGTTACGGAAAAAAGGCGCGAACGGTTTCCCCTCGCGCCTGAGTCGTCCTCTTTACTTGATGAGCAGGTGGCGGCCCTTCAAGCGTCGCCGTCGGAGCGTGTTGCGTCCGTCCAGCGTCATCATTTTCTTGCGGAAGCCGTGAACTCGCGCATGGCGGCGGTTGTGCGGCTGAAAAGTGCGTTTCATGTTCGATTTCGCTCCTGCCTGTCGGTTCCAAAGTGCGCCCGAAGCGTGGACCGGACGCAATGCCACCCATTATAGCACAGACTTCCGGGCCGGGGCAATGCCGACGGGCGTTTTTCCCGAACAAACTTTTTCGACCCAGCCTTTGTCTCGTATTCCAATCACGGCCAAATGTATTCCGACGGCTCAAATCCAGCCGTATGCCAACGGCTCAAATCCAGCGGCGCAGACGGGCGGCGGCGAGCGTGAAAATGCCGATGCCCACGATGGCGAAGGTCATGACCCAGAAGCCGCGCGTGTGCAGCGCGTCTACAGGCGTTCGCAGCAGCATGGCGGCGATGCTCACGATGACGCTGGCAGGAAACCAGATGAACGAGGCCAGCGTCAGGACTTTCATGACCTCGTTGGTGCGAAGCGTAGTTTGGGTCGTAAAGATGTCGAACGAGCTGACGAGCAGTTCGCGCGCATTCTCAACGGCGTCAATGGCTCGGTTCAGACGGTCGTTCAACAGGCTGTAATGCGCCGCTGAATCGGAAATGGACAGCATTTGAAAATCCGGGCGGGCGAGCGCGGCGTATACCTCGCGATGCGGCGTCAGCATCTGACGCACAAACCCGACGCGCTGGCGCAGTTTCGCCAGTTCGGTCAGCAGGTCGCGCGTGTGGCGGGCGCGCAGGGCGTGGGCGTCTATTTTGTCAACGGCAGCCTCGAACTGCTCGATGATGCGAAAATAACTCGTAATGTGCCAGTCCAGCAGCGCGGCCAGAAACGCGGGCGCGTCCAATTCGCCCAGCTGTGAATCGGCTTTTACGCGCTGGTCGAAACTTTCCAGAAACGCGACGGACTGTTTATGCACGGTGAGGATGCAGTTGGGCAGCACGACGAATTGCAATTGCACGAGCGAGTATTTGCCGTCCTCGTCCTGGATGGTGCTGACGGTCAACTGGAAATAGTCGCCGTAATTGTCCAGGCGCGGGCGGCGCTCGGATTGCAGCAGGTTGTAAACCGACTCGCGGTTCAATTTTAGGAAGGCGCCGACCTGCCGCAGTTCGTCTTCGCTGTATTCGCCGACATCCACCCAGAGCAGCTGTCTGTCGTGCAGGGCGGTCATAGTTTGGGCGTCGAGCGAAACCGAATGGTCGGTCGCGGTCGCGTCATAAAGAAAAGCGCGTGTGGGCATGGCAGCCTTCCAGAAAATCAAACAAAAGTCGCGTGATGGTTCCGGCGGGCGAATCGTCGCGCGTAAAGTTCAAGCGGCGGCGCGATCACTCGGCTTCTGCTATAATGGCAGTGTAATCCATTTTGACATGAAATCGCGCCGAGGAGGGCGTTATGTCGCCGCGCGCCGAAAATACCGCAAGCAAAGGATACGAATCGCAGGGCGTTCCGTCATCAATCGGGGGTCATGTCGCGTTGGGGAACGAGAGGAACGCGCTGCCGGAAGGCCGCGTTTTGTGGCGCGGACGGCTGGATTACGTCACGGCGTGGCGCGAGCAGCAGGATTTGGCGGAGCGACGGCGGGCGGGCGCAATCCCGGACACGCTCCTTCTGCTGGAACATCCGCCTACGATCACGCTGGGGCGCAGCGCCAAGCCGGAGCATATATTGCAGTCGGTCGAGGCGTTGGAACGGGAGGGTTTCGCGGTCGTGGCGACAGATCGCGGCGGCGATGTGACGTATCACGGGCCGGGGCAATTGGTGGGCTATCCGATTCTTGACTTGAACGCCTGGCCGCATCGCCCCGACCTGCACGCTTATCTGCGCGACCTGGAAAGCGTTCTTATTCGCGCTCTGGCGCATTTCGGGGTTGCGGGGGATCGTTTTCGGGCGCATACCGGCGTCTGGACGGGAACCGCGACGCCCGCGCCGGAGAAAATCGCCGCCATCGGCGTCAAAGCCAGCCGGTGGATCACGCAGCATGGGTTCGCGCTCAACGTCGCGCCCGACCTGTCGCATTTCGAGCGCATCATTCCCTGCGGCATCCACGATTACGGCGTCACGTCTCTAGCCCGCGTCTTGAACCGCCCGGTCGCCCTTGCCGAAGTCGCGCCCATTGTCGCGAACGCTTTCGGGGAGATTTTCCGACTTGACTGCCATTGGCAAGACGCTCCGCCGTCTCCGCCAGTCGAAGATTGATTTTACGTCGCCTGCCGCGAAATCAGGCTTCGACTGACCAGTCTTTGATATAAAGGCCAGGAACTTTGCTGAAGTCGGAGCGATTGCGGGTTAGGAGAACGGCGTTGTTAGCAAGAGCGACAGCGGCGATCTTCAAATCCATCGTGCTAACACGCAACCGTTGCAGCCAAAGGTCTTGAAATACAGAGATGGCGGCGTTATCGAAAGGCAAAAGGGGTGTCCCACAATAATATTTCAGCATCCGCGTCAGTTCGACGTACTTCAATTCCTGCCGATTTATGGGCCGGGTCGCCGCTATTTCCGCAAGCCAGCCGCGCATCTGCTCTTCATAGCTGATAACGCTGACAGCAATTTCTTCAGGTGAAAGAAGGGAAAGGCGCATCAGAATGCGACGACCTTCCGCTCCCCCTCTGGCAATTAGAGAAATGTGATCGGTATCAAGCAGACTCATTGCTACCGCTTCATATTCCTCGGCGGCGGTGGGCTGCGAACGCCGGTACTCCGCGCCGCGCTCCATAGCAGAGTCGAAATCCGCATTGTCTCGGAAAGCGCCGAACCACTGCTCCCGCCAGGCGACCGGTTTTTTATCTTCCGCGTCTTCGCCCAGCAGCTGCGCCACCTTCTTCTCCAGTTCCGAAAGCCGCTCCTCAACGGTTAAGTTTGTCATTGCAGTCCGCCTCCGCACTTGTTATCTGTTGAATTATACCGCAGCCGATTTAGCGGACAAGGCTTTTTCCCTACGCGCCATCGTGCCATGTCAGGCGGCGCGGACGAAATCGTGGAAGCGGGGCGTGTATTCCGGGAAGACTTCCGACAGGCGGTCATTGCCCAGGCGACGGGTCAGAACTTCGGCCAGGACGTCGCGATAATCCGTCGTGACGCGCAGGTTGTGGTTCTCGTCCAACTGATGGTCGCCCAGCCCCGGCCACTTTCCGAACACGCGCCCGCCCTGCACGCCGCCGCCCAGCATCAGCAGGCAGCTGGCGTGGCCGTGATCGGTTCCCAGCCCGCTGTTTTCATAGGCGCGGCGTCCGAACTCGGTCATCACCAGGGTCGTGACGCGCGGAAGATGCGGGCCAAGATCGGCGGCGAACGCGGCGAGGGCGCGGCCCAGGTCGCCCAACCGCGAGGGCTGCCAGCCCGAATCCCGGCCCTGCGCGACGTGCGTGTCCCATCCGTCCATGTCCAGGCAGGCGACTTCCAGCCCGACCTCGCCTTTGATAAGGCAGGCGGCCTGACGAAACCCATTGCCCAGTTCCGTGTTCGGATAAACGACGCCGGGGGCGGGCCGATAATGCGCCGGGTCGAGACGCTTCACGGCGTCGAGCGCGGCCAGGGTTTCGTGTCCGGCGTCGGCCAGGGCGTCTTTCGCGCCCGCCTGCCGGGAATCGCCATACATGCCGCGCAGGGTCGCTTGCAGCGCGCTCGCCCGGTCGCCGTCCGCAGGCGCGTGGAAGGGGCGATTGCCGGTTCCGGTCGGCGCGGCATGGGTCGTCAGGCGAAAATCGGCCAAGGAGGTCAGGGTCGTCGCGCCGGTCGCGCCGCGCAGCGAGGCGGGCATGGTTTCGGCGAGGGCGACGGCGCGCAGGGGCGACTCGGCTTCGCCCCCGGTCGTCAGCAAGTGACGGGCCAGCCAGCCGCTCGCCGCGCCCGCGTCTTCGGCAATACCGCGCTCCATCGTCGCCATCGCCTCGAAGTGCGACAGAGTGCGGTCGCCTGACCCGATGGCCTGCACGGCGCTGAACTGCCCGTTTTGATACAGCGGCAGGAGGGGCGCGAGGGCGGGATGCAGGCCGAAAAACCCGTCCAGATCGAGCGCGCGAGCTTTCGGGTCGGCCTTGCCGTCTCGCGCGCCCGCCAACCCGATGGAAGGGCGCAGGCGGTGGTAATCGTCGTCGCCGTGCGGCACGATGATGTTCAGACCATCCGCGCCGCCCCGCAAAAAGAGGACGACGAGCGCATTGCCGCCGACCTGTTGGGCGCGCGGCCCGACCGTCACGCTTGCCAGAGCCGACAGGCCGCGCCCCACGCCATTCGCCGCGCCCGCCGCTGCCGCCAGCGTCGCCCCGGTCAAAACTTGTCGCCGCGTTATTTTCATTGTCGTCATCGCTTCCGCTCCCCCGTATGACCAGCCTATGTTACCGATTTCACTGAACCGTTCTCACCG
The DNA here is from genome assembly GCA_038230115.1 of Chthonomonadales bacterium. Lineage (GTDB taxonomy): Bacteria > Armatimonadota > Chthonomonadetes > Chthonomonadales > Chthonomonadaceae > JBBRNU01. Next base: position 5,198 of record JBBRNU010000306.1, read on the forward strand.
ACCCGTTTTCAGGTTTTACCGACCAATGCCGGGCAGTTTGTCCGGCGTTTTTGGTTTCTCTTGTTTCTCTCGCCAATCCCGCAGCCAACCGCGCGGGCCGAAGCCCAGGTAAGCGTCGCCAGTCGTGGCGATGCCGAAAACCAGATGCACGAAACCGAGCGCGACGACCGCGAAAGCCGCCGCCGCGACCGGGCCGAGGATGCCTGCGAGGGCGACCGCCATCCCCAGGATAATCGCGGGCAGCAGATGGTAGATGGTGAACGTTTGGGCGCGCAGCATCTTGCCATCGTCTTCCAACAAACACGCGAACTGTTCCAGCATCCCCTCCGTGTCGCCGCCGGTTTCGCCGGTTCGCACGACGTCCAGCAGCTCGCGGGGCAGCAGGCGCGTTTCGGCCAGACAGTCCGACAGCGCCATGCCCTGCCGCGTCAGGTCGGCGGCGCGGCGCAGAGCGGCGGCGTAGCGCGGACTGCGGGCGGTTTCGGCGGACACTTCCAGCGCCTGCGAAATCGGAACGCCCGCGCGCAGCAGAACGGCGAGCGTGCGCGTCCAGCGCATCGTGGCGAGACTGCGGTTCGCGACGCCCTGCCGGGTCGGACGCAGGCTAAACGCAGGGGAAGCAGCCCGCGAAGCGAACCTGCGCGGATGCGGATTGCGGGCCGCAAGGCGATGCCGATTTAGCCAGACCGCGACGCTCGCGACCATGCACCCCGCGCCGTACAAAGCGAAAACGCGTGCGGCCTGCAAAAAGAAAGCCGCCGGGAT
>JBBRNU010000307.1:0-5959 GCA_038230115.1 Chthonomonadales bacterium
ATTGGCATCGTGTCCGAAGGACACACGGCGGAACGCCACCGAGCGAAAAAATTCATTTCGTCGCCGCGTGTGGACTTCCGAAAGTTGTAGGGTTGAAGCGGGAACAGGGTGGCGAGTTATTCGCGTTTGAAAATTGAAAAAGGAAACTTGGCGTTGAATCGCAAAATATAGCCTCATCCTAACGGCAGATTATTCCCATAATCGGGAAGAGGCAGGTAAAACGCCGCATGACGCACTCGATACCGACCGCGCGCGCGCGAACCGCGCGCCCGCTGCCCCGCAATATTCGCTTGCGGCGGGGCGGGGCGGACGACGATTTTCCGACCTTCGAGGTGATGCGCCGGGCGATGGGCTTCGAAATGAGCTGGCAGCATCACGCCCCGACGCGCCGTCATCTGCGAATCGCGAGCGATGCGAGTTTCTGGGTGGCCGAGGAAGGCGCGCGGTTCGGAACCACGAAAGTTATCGGGTACGCGCGCAGTCTGGTGCGCGAGCGCGTCTGGCAGCTGACCGAGTTTTTTGTCCTGCCGGGCTACCATCGGCAGGGCGTCGGAAGCGCGCTGCTGGGGGAATGCCTGGCCGACGGCGCGCGGGTCGGCGTGGACGTCCGGCTGGTGCTGGCCTCGCATCATCCCGGCGCGGACGCGCTTTACATGCGCCAGGCCGGATGCTTTCCGCACCTGCCGATGCTGCTGCTCGCCGGATCGCTCGACCGTCTGCGCCTCGACGCGCGTTCCCCGGTCACGATTTCCGACACGCGCCAGCCCAGCGTGACGACCGGCGAGGGCGCGATGCGCCTGCGCGCCGAACCCCTGCTCCTTTCTCTGCCGGTTCAGGACGCCCTGGACGCGCTGGATCGCGCGGCGGTCGGCTACGCGCGCCCAGAAGAACACCTGCTGTGGGCGCGCGAAATGGGCGGTCTGGACGGCGCGGCCCGCCTGTTCCGCCTGTTGAGCGCGTCGGGAGAACCCGGCCCGATTGTCGGCTACGCTTATCTGGGCGTGCATTCCAGCGGCCCGGCCTGCGCGCTCGACCCGACCTATCTGCCCGCCATGCTGACCCATCTGCTGGCCGCGTCGCGCCGGGCCGTTCGCCCGCATGGAGACGGCAGCCTGCTTGCGCCCGCCGATCAGTACTGGGCGGTGGCGGGAACCAACGAAACGATGCTGGAATGGCTGCTGCAATGCGGCTGGCAGATCGTGTTCCACTACCTGCTGATGAGTTCCCGCGCGCCGGGCCGCTTCGAGGGCTACGTCTGCCACAACCCGCTGTATTTCCTTTAACGCCAACTAACGCCAACGACGCGAAGAACGCCTTCGCGAAAAGAACGCAGCGACGAGCCAGGCAGGAAAATTTCGCCTGGACGTGCAAAATACGCCACAGATTGAGCGCCTGCGAAAAATCAGGGGCGGAGCGCGCGGCGAACGGGCAGCGCGCATCATTGTGAGAGCAGGAGCGTTTTTGTGGTCTCTGTGGAAACGAGCGTGGCGGATCGGCGCGTGCTGTTGTGTCGTCTGGCCGTCTGGTCGGGAACGCTGCTGCTGGCGTTTGTTTTCTTTCAGGCGAAATACCCCCTCGCGCGCGATGTGGCCGCGTTCGGCGCGGCGTTCAGCCTGCTGTCGGCCCTGATCCCGCAGGGACGAAGCGGCGCGCGGACACGTCGCGCCACCGGCCTGCTGACAGACGACGCCGACATGGACGAGGCGGACGGCGACGGGCCAGCCGACCCGGACGCCAATGACGAGCCAGACACGGACGACAAGGAAAGCCGCCTGCCGCGCTGGGTCGCCGTTGGCATGGATTTGCTGACGATTACCGTGCTGATCAACGTCAGCGGCGGCTTCGCAAGCCCCTTCGCGCCCCTCACCTTTGTCGCCATTCTCGAAGCCTTCGCCCTGCTGGGCGGCGCGGCGGCCATTTACGCCGCGCTCGGAGCCGCTCTGCTGAACCTGGCGCACTTCCGCCTGGGCGTCTCCGCGCAATCGGCGGTCGTGTACGGCCTGGCGGCGGGCGCGCTGCTGGCCTCGGCCATCCTGGTCGGGCTGAGTCAGGGCGCGGCGCGACGCACGACCGACGAGGAGGACGACATTGCGCGTGAAGGGCGGGGCGGTCGCGACCGGGGCGGACGAACTCGCGCGCGGCTGGTCGAAACCCTGGAAGCCGACCTTGCCGCGAGCGAGCAGGCGAACCAGCAGCTCAAGAGCCAGTATCGAGACGTGGCGCAGCGGCATCGCGAGCAGAAGGCGCAGATTGACCGCCTGCGCTTGAGCGAGCAGTTTTTCGAGGCCAGCGTGAGCGCGGAAATCGTGGAGGGCGACGCGCGCTGGGCCAACGCGCGCTTGACGCGCCTGCTGATGGACGCGCTGGACGCGGGCGGCGGCGTGTTATGGCTGCGTGACGGGCAAAGCGAGACCCTGACCGTGCAGGCCGTCGAGGGGCGCGTCGCGCCGGGCGTTCGCGCCGCGCCGATAACGCGCGCCCTGAGCCTGTCCGCGAGCGAACTTCGCAGTCGGTGCGAGGACTTGCTGCTGCAAAACGCGCCCGCCTCGGCCCACAGTCTGCCGCCGAAAGTTCGGAGCGGGTCGGTTGCGCTCGTCGAGGGCGAGCGAGGCGCGGGCGGAACCGACGCCCCGGTCGCGTTCGAGACGGACGGAAACGCGCCCTTGGCTGCGACGGCGGAAATTGGGACGGCCCGGCCCGCCGCGCCGGTCGGCGGCGGTTCCCTGGCGCAGCCCGTCGTCGCCATCGCCCTGCGCGAGGCCGGCGCGGAAACCGGCGCGGCGGGAGCCTTGCTGGGTGTGGTCGGATTATGCGATCCGCGTGGCGCGGCCCGCTTCTCGCCCGCCGACCTGGAACTTTTGCAGAATTTGACAGCGGCCTTGTCGGCGGCGTTCAGCGCCATCGCGCAGCGGCGGGCGGGGCAAAGGCGTGTGCGCGAGGTCGGCCTGCTCTATGACCTGAGCCGTCTGGTGCAGGGCGCGACCGATTTGGAGCAGGTCTACCAAGTTATCGTGACGCAGGCGCTGCAAATCGCGCCCTGCGAAAACTGTACGTTGTTTCTGCTGGATCGGGCCAACAACCGGCTGGAAGCGAAAGCCACGCGCGGGCGCGTCGTGAATTTGCTGGATCACGTCGCCTTCGAGATGGGGACGGGCGTGTCGGGGTGGGTCGCGGGGAAGGGACGGCAGATGGTTGTTCCCGATCTGACGAAAGCGCCGAACCTGCTCAACGTCGAGATGATCCCGCCCCGCGTGCGCGCGTTCGCCGCGATTCCCATGCGCGTGCAGGACGCCATCGTCGGCGTCATCAACCTCAGCGATCCCGAACCCAACGTGTTTCGGGCCGAAGACCTGGCCTTGCTGACGATGCTGGCCGAACAAGCCGCCGTCACCATCGAGCGCACGGAAACGTTTCACACGCTGGAGACGCTGGCGATCACGGACGGCCTGACCCAAATCTACAACCACCGTTATTTTCAAATGCGGCTGGAGGACGAGCTGCGCCGCGCCCGCCGCTACGGTCTGCCGCTTTCCCTGCTGCTGGCGGACGTGGATTTCTTCAAGGCGGTCAACGACCGACACGGCCATGCCAGCGGCGACGGGGTTCTGCGCGACCTGGCCGCGCTGCTCAAGCGCACGATGCGGGAGACGGAAATCGTAGCGCGCTATGGCGGCGAGGAGTTTGCGGTTGTGCTGCCTCAGACCGGGGCGGAAGCGGCGCGCGGCGCGGCGGAGCGCCTGCGCGCGGCGGTAGAGGACTGGGCGTTCGCCGCCTCGGACGGCCAGACGCTGCGCCTGACGATCAGCATTGGGCTGGCGACGTTTCCGCTGGCGGGCGAAACGCGCGAGGCGCTGCTGACGCGCGCCGACCGCGCCCTCTACGCCGCCAAAAACGCCGGGCGCAATCGCGTCGTCCCGGCGTCCGACTAAATCCTTTTTCACGGCCCGGTTGAAGCCCCTTCAACAGGAAAAAACTTCTACATTCCCATTTGCTGCCCCATGCGCGCGACTTCGCGGGCGATGGCCTGACAGACCGGCTGGTACTGCGCTTCGGGAATATTGAGGAATTCCAGCGCGCGGGGATCAGCGGCGCTTTCGCCCCGGACGTTTTCCGGGTAAATCGTATGCGCCAGGGCGTTGCCGACATGAACGATGGCGGTCAGGGAGTCTATATCGCCCGTTTCAGGAATCGGCGTGTGGTGGCTGGAAATCGGGCCGTAATAAATTTCCGGCAGACTCCAGCGCTCGGCGGCGACGCGACCGATTTCCTGATGGGTAATTTCGAGCAGAATCCGTTCGGCCTCATACTGGCTGATTTTGCTGGTTTCCATCGCGCGATAAACCTGGCTGGCTTCCACAGGCAAAAACATACACAGCGCCAGTTTGCCCAGATCATGCACCAGCCCCGCCGTGAACGCCTCTTCGCGCAGCGCGGGCCGCGCCAGGCACGCAATCACTTTGGCGGCGCAGGCGACGGCTATGCTGTGCTGCCAGAAACTCGCGGCGTCGAAACGCGCATTCAACTGTTTCGAGCAAAGCGCGGATTGAAACGCGACCGTCAGGCAGATCGAGCGAATCGTGTTGGAGCCGAGTTGCGACAGGGCGCGCGGCAGCGTGTTGATTTTGCCGCTGCCGCCATAGTAGGCCGTGTTCGCCGTTCGCAGGATTTTGGCGGTCAAAGCCGTGTCCTGCATAATAATTTGCTCGTACTGGCGGGCGCTGGCGTCGGAATTTTCCGTCAGCGCCAGGACTTGCGAGACGACGTTGGAAAAAATGGGCAGCGTCGTGGCCCGCCCCATGCGAATTTCAATCGAATCCATGTCCATGCCGATAATTCCCCCGCAAAAATTATCGGCGACCGACGCAATTCGATTTAGCCCTTCCAGCCCTTCTGGCGGGGCATTTTTCTTCCAATTTCTCCTGTATTTTTATGGCGTCTGATTTTTGGCGGCGTCGGCGTCCACAAAAATGCCGGAAAGTGTCGGCGGACTGGCGTCGAGGGCGACAACGCGCACGATCAGCGCGCCCCGGAAGCGATAGTTCAGGTAGGCTCCTTCGGCGAAATCCCCAACCCGCCGCGAATCGAGACGATGCCCCTGCGTGTCGAAAATATCCACGTCTACGGCCTGCCCGCCGCGCTTGTAGTCCAGCAGGTACAAACTAAGTTGATGGAACGCGCCGTCTTCCGCGCTGACGCGCATCGTCAGGGGCTTTTGCCGGGCGGTGAAAGCCGTCGCGAACCGCTCGGTCAGCCCCGGCCCCCGCAGGGCCACGCGCCGGTCGGTCACCAGCAGATTGCGCTCGAAGTCCAGAATCTGGTTCTGCTCCTCCCACGGCTCGTTCGGCGACAGGTTCGGCGCGAGATTCTCGTAGCCCGTGCCGCGCCGAACGTCAATGTCGGGCAGCTGGAACCCGGAGCGTCCCTGCTGGATCGGAATTAGAAACGCCTGCCTGCCATAAACCCCGGCCCAATCGCCCTGCGTTTTGTCGTCCCGGCCCTGAAATTGAACCGCCGCGCCGTTCTTTCCCTGGGGCGTGATGGCGAAGTAAAGCAGCTCCCGATACCGTTCCTGCCCGTTCTTGCGAGCCGTCAGCGCGACCACGAGTTCGGCGTTGCGCGGAACGTCGGGCGTCGTGAAGGCGAGCGGGAACGTGACGTGACCGCCGAGCGGAACCGTCAGCGTGCGCGTGAGGGGCGGCAGCTCGCGTGCGGTATTGGCGTCCAGACGCAGGGCGCGCAGGACGCGCACCTCGATTTTTTCGCCCGCAAACTCGTCGTTAAAGACCACGCACTGCCGGGTAATCGTGGACTGGGCGGGCAGCGAAACCATTTGCGCGGGATACTGGCCCCGGCCATTGCTGCGCGTGTTGGCGAGGTCGAAATCCCGGTCGTAAACGGCGACCGGAGCGAAGGCGCGCTGAATGTTTTGAATGGCTCCGTCCTGCCAGGGATCGGCGGG
>JBBRNU010000308.1:0-5957 GCA_038230115.1 Chthonomonadales bacterium
ACCGTCTGGACGATCCCGCACACGCGCGAAATCACGACGCTGGGTCGGTTAGACGTCGGCGACCTGGTGAACCTGGAATGCGACCTGCTCGGCAAGTACATCGAGCGCCTGCTGGAAGCGCGCCTTGCCGAAAAGTAAAGCCGCCTGGCGCGCGTGACGCCGCGCAGCAGCGACAATCCCGCGCGCTCGGTCGTCGGGAGTCGTCTGGCGTGCGTGCGCGCCGCTTTTCCGTCCGCGCAATCTTTCGGCGCGAACGGTCGCTTTTCATGAACTCTGCATGGCTTCGTGCGCCATTCGCCGCCGCGACGCGACGAAAGGAAAGTCTTTTGGGCATGACAAACCTCCGAAAAACCATCCGGCTTAACTGGCCCGCGCTCACGGCGTTGCTGCGTGGGCTGGCGCTTGTAACTGCTGCGCCAGTCGGAGCGCAAAATTCGCCTTCTCCGGCTTCCCTCCGCCGTCCCATCCTCGGCCCGCCTGCCGCGCTTGCCCGCAACGCGCCGCCTTCGCCTCTCGTGCGCGTGGCCCTGTCACGCCCGCAATACCGCATCAAGGCCGACCCCCAAACCGGGGCGCCGCAGATGCCCAACGATATTGTGGCGACGGCCAACGCGCTGCAATGGCCTGCGGGTCTAGCGAAACCCGCCGCGTTCACCTGGCGCGTGTATCTGGACTGGAATTTCGCCCCGTATCCGACCCATCACGCCATCCATAACCGCGAGTTCGCCCAGCCCAGCCCGTTCCGCATCCGCCTGGCAGACGAGGTGCGCGGCGGCACGCTGACGGTCGTCGCCAAAACGCAGGTGAACGGACGGGAAATTTGGGGGCAGGCGCAGGCCCGCATTCTGGCCGACAATCCTTCGCGTCAGGCGGTTCTGCGCGCCTTTCCCCGCTCCCGATTCGGCCTCATCGCCTCGAAAATCGGCATGACCGAAAGCGGTTTGCGGCAGTTCACCGAAACCGTTGGCGCGAAGGGAACGACAAAGGGGACGGAACCGGGCGGCCTGCCTGTCCTGTCCCGCACGAACGACGTGGGCATGATGCAGTTGAACGCGCCGTCCGGGGCGATTACCAGCCCGGAACAGGTGTGGGATTGGCGCGCGAACGTGCAGCGCGGCCTGGAAATGCTGGCCGGGAAACGGCGCACGACGCGCGTGCTGGCCTCGCGGCACGCTTATCGCCAGACGCGCGACCCTGAATTGGCTGAATATCAACTCGCTTGCTTGAACGTCGCGCGGCTCTTGTGCGATCTGCCCTGCTTGACCCTGCCGGACGCCCCCGCGCTTTCCGAACAGCCGGGCAGCGGCATCGCGCCGGGCGACGCCGACCCCGACAACCTGCGCTTGAGCCAGATCGAGCGGGACGCGATTCGCCGCTACAATGGCGGGCATGAATATGTATTCGCCCTGACGCCCGACCCCGGCGCGCTGTCCGTGAAAAGCGCGGGCTGGCAGATAGACCCGACGCGCGGCGGCATTCGTCCCACGTCCGGCGACCCCGATTATGTGCGGCGCGTCCTGAGCGCGCGAAGCGGCCTGGACATCACGCCGCCGCCAACGAAAATAAAACCCGCCAAAGCCAAGCCCCGCCGCGTTTCCCCTTCCCGTCATCCCCGCCATCATTAAATTTGCAGGGGAGCGGGCAGATTTCTCTATTTCTAACCCTCCACTTCTAATCCGCCACCTTGCGACTTCGAACCATCGGATCGCCGTCCTTCGCCGGAAACCTGCAAATGGAAAATCGGCAGCCCGTAAACGCTTCCCATGACAACCTGGCCGCGCTGGATACCGAAGCGCGCCGTCCCGATACCAAAAATCTCGACCAACTGCCGACCGGCGCGTTGGTCGCGGTTCTGCATCGGGAAAATCAGGCGGTTCTGGCCGCGGTCGAGGCGATTTTGCCCGATGTCGCGCGCGTTGTAGATGTTCTGGCGGAACGCATGGGGCATGGCGGACGGCTGTTTTACGTGGGAGCGGGAACCAGCGGGCGGTTGGGCGTGCTGGACGCGAGCGAATGTCCGCCCACCTTCGGCGTCGAGCCGGACAGAGTGCAGGGAGTTATTGCGGGCGGCGCGCAGGCGCTGACAACGGCGGTCGAGGGAGTCGAAGACGACCCGGCGGCAGGCGCGGCGGACTTGCAGGCGCGCGGCATCGGCCCGAAGGATGTGGCGGTCGGGATCGCGGCCAGCGGGCGCACGCCCTATGTCGTCGGCGCGCTGATCGCGGCCCGGCAGGTCGGCGCGTTCACCGTCGCCCTCGTCAACGTCGCCGACGCCGTTCTCGCCGCCTACGCCGACATTACGCTCGCCGCGCGCACCGGCCCGGAAGCCCTCGCCGGCTCCACGCGCCTGAAGGCCGGAACCGCCCAAAAAATCGTCCTGAACCTGCTGACGACCGCGACCATGATCCGGTCGGGCAAAGTTTATGGCAACCTCATGGTGGACGTGCGGGCGACCAACGCGAAACTGCGCGACCGGGCCGTTCGCATCGTTATGGCCGGGGCCGAAGTCGGGCCGGAAGCCGCGACTGCCGCCTTGGAGCAAGCCGACTGGCGCGCAAAAACCGCTCTCGTCGCCCTGCGCCTGCAAATTCCCGCCCCAGAAGCCGCCCGCCGCTTGGCGCAGCATGAAGGCTGGGTACGCGCCGCCCTGGAGCAAGAAGCGGACGACAATTAGCCTCAAAAAAGCGCAAGGAGCGCAAAAGGGGAAGGGGCAATCCCGACTGTCGAACGCGGCGCGACAACATGATTTTCGCAACAAGCGGCATAACGGGAAGCGATGAAATGAATTTCTTCGCCGCTCGGTATGCCGTGTCAACAACGACCGGGCTTCCCGCCTTCTTTTGCGCCGGGGCGCTTCTTTGCGGCCAAACAAAATGCCCGCCAGCGTCCAATGCAACTCGGGGGATTAGGCCGACTTTCCTACTTCGCGGCGGGCAGGCCAGGCGCGTCGAGCGGAAGCGGAATTACGCTCGTGATTTTCGCCTGCTTGCGGAGGGCGGCCAGGAACGCGGGAAGGCGCGCTTCCGCCAGCAGCCGCCACGCGGTTTCGCGCTCTTCGGCGGAAATTTGCGCCCCGCGCCGCTCCACCGTGAACGCATACCAGCCGTTTGGAGCCTGAATCGGCACGCTGACCTCGCCGGGTTTCAAGGCGAAAATCGCGGATTCCAAACCCTTGGCGCTGGTTCCGCGCACGAGCGCGCCGCGCAGACCGCCCAGCGCCTTCGTCGCGTCCTCGTTATGCTCGCTCGCCGCCTGCGCGAACGGTTTGCCGCCCGCCACCTCTTTCCGCCAGTCGTCCAGACGCGCGCGGGCGGCGGCGAAGCGATCTTGACTCTCGGCTGCGTTCTCGCTCGGCGTCACGCTCGCAAACAACGCCCGCGCCACCGCCCAATCCGCATCGCCCAACGGATGCCCGTTCACCCGCGCCACGTCCGCAGCCAGCAAACGCTCGCCGCGCAGACGCAATCGCACGTCATCGTAGAAAATTTCCGGCGGCACGCGGTACAATTTCATCAGTTCCTCGTCGCTGACCTGCGTGTTCTGCTGCTGCCGCACCTGGCTCAACAGCGCGTGCGCCCGGTTCTTTACTTCCGTTTCGGTCACGACGATGGCCTGACGCCGGCAGGCACGGGCGACGAGCAAATTTGTCACGCGGTTGGAAAGAATCGCGGCGTATCCGGCGTTCGGGTCTGCGTATAACTTGGCATAGATGGCGGCTTCCGGCACGGCATACGCGGGCGCCTGTCCCCGCGCGCTCACCCAGCGCTCGGCCAGCAGACCGCCCAGCAGACCGCCCGCGCGCGAGTCGGCCTGAAGCCAGAAATAGGTCAGTTCCCGCCGCGTGATCGGCTGCCCCTCGACCGTCGCCATCACGTCGCCGCCCCGCAGGAGACCGGGACTGGAGTTCAATTTCGTCCCGGCGGATTTCGGAGCGGTCTTCGGCCTGGCGCTTGTGGCCTGCCCGTATCGCGGACTGTCCGCCTGCGCCATTCGGGGGGCCATCGAAAAGAGCGTCGCGGCAAGAAGCGCCGCTGTCGCTATCGGAAGCAGGCCCGGCGTCAACGCCCGCTGCCCGCGCAAAACGCAGTTCTTTCTCATCACCTTCTCGCCTCGCCTTGCATGAAATTTCGCCCGTTTTGGAATGACGCCGCAACGGGATCGGAAAGGAAAATGCACCGGAATGGACCCGGAAATCATCGCAAAGATCGCCGAAAGCAAAATTCAGGAAGCCATCGAAGAGGGCAAATTCGATAATCTGCCCGGCAAAGGCAAACCCATCGTGTTCGACGAGGACGCCTCGGTTCCGGCGCACCTGAGAATGGCGAACAAAGTGCTGAAAAATGCGGGCGTGCTGCCCGACTGGATTCAGGCGCAAAAAGACATCGTGACCGAGCGGCGCGAAGCCCAATCCCTGCGCGCCCGGCTGATTCACGAGAACAATACGAAACGCCCGCGCCTGCTCGACTGGCCCGCCGAACACGCGATTGTCCGGCAGTACGCCGAGTGGCACGCCAAAGCCCGCGCCGGGTATCTGCGCCGCCTGAAAAGCGTGAACTCGTCCATCCTGAAGTTCAGCCTCATGGCTCCTTCGACCGCGCAGCCCTTCACACCCCATAAGATAGACGAGGAAATGGCGGCGTTCGACGCGGAATTCCCGCCCCTACCGCAGCATCCCCATGTCGAGCCGCCCGCCGACAACCGCGCCGAGGACAGCCGCTTGCGAGGCGTGGCCCGCACGCGCTATCAAAACGGCGGGGCCGGGCCGGTGCGTTCGTGGGGCAAGGACGCCGCCAATCGCCAAAATCGGCCCGATCCGCGTCCGGCCTTCGGCGGTTTCGGCGGCAGCGAAGGCGAAGACATCAAGCGCGCCGACGTCCCGGAAGACCAGCGCCGCCGATGACGCCTCCTGCCCCTATGCCTTTCCCGCTGACTATCCCCCTCTGTCAGGCTCCGACCGGCAGCATCGCGGGGCCGGAACTCGCCGCAGCCGTTTCCCAGGCGGGCGCGCTCGGCGCAATAGCCCTGACGTGGACGCCGCCGGACGTCGCGGCCCAGGCTGTCCGGCAAATACGCGCCCTGACCGCCAACCCCTTCCTGGCGAACTACGCGCTCGCCTTTCCTCCGGTCTCGCTGACGGCGGCTCTGGAAGCGGGCGCGCCGCTCATCGCGTTTTCGTGGGGCGACCCGACGCCCTATCTCGCGCAGGTACGGGCGGCGGGAGCCAAAATCGCCATTCAAGTCACGAACGCCGCCGGAGCGCGGCGGGCTGTCGCGCTGGGCGCAGATTTGCTCATCTGCCAGGGCGTGGAAGCGGGCGGTCATGTCCAGGCCACGCGCAGCCTGTGGGAAATTCTGCCCGACGTCCTTGCGGCGGCATCGGGAACTCCCGTCGTCGCGTCCGGGGGCATTGCGGACGGGGTCGGTATTGCCCGCGCGCTGCGGCTGGGGGCGAGCGCGGCCATGCTCGGCACGCGCTTTGTCGCCACCCAGGAGAGCCGCGCCCATCCCATCTACAAACGCCGCCTCGTCGAAGCGACCGGGGGCGAAACCGCACTCACGGTCTGTTTTGCGGACGGCTGGCCCCAGGCGGCGCATCGCGTCCTGCGAAACGACACCCTGGAGCAGTGGGAAGCGGCGGGCAGTCCCCCCGGCGGGCAGCGCCCCAGCGAGGGCGAAATCGTCGGCTTTACCCCAACTGGCGAACCCGTTGCCCGCTACGAAGACACGGCCCCGCGCGCGGGCTTCACCGGCGACGTCGAAGCCATGTGCCTGTACGCCGGAACCGGCTGCGCCGCAACGTTTTTGCGCGGCCGGCGCTTGGCCTCGGTCACCCGCGGTCCGTAACCGACCAGCACCGACGTGCGCCCGCCCGGCGCGGGACCGCCGATGAGTCCGGGCTCGACGGCGCCCTCCTCGGGGGCAGCTGCGACCTCGGTCGCTCCCGGCGCTGCGCCGGG
>JBBRNU010000309.1:0-5942 GCA_038230115.1 Chthonomonadales bacterium
ACCGGAGTGGGAAAAACCGAGATCGCCCGCCGTCTCGCGCACCTCGCCCGCGCCCCGTTCGTCAAGGTCGAGGCGACCAAGTTCACCGAAGTCGGCTATGTCGGGCGGGACGTGGACTCGATGGTGCGCGACCTGGTGCAGGTCGCCATTCGCCTGCTGGAAGCCGAAAAAACCGAGGAAGTGCGCGAGCGGGCCGAAGAGCGGGCGGTCGAACGTATCGTGGATATTTTGCAGCCGACCCGCGCGTCGCAGACCACGCGCCGCAACCGCGCCGAATCCGAAACGCCTGATCTGACGCGCGCGATCCGCCAGATGATGGGGCAGGTGCTGGGTAATCCGCCGACCGGCGACGTTCCCGTCAACATCGAGGCGGTGCAACCACGCGAGGACAAGGCGGAAACCGAGCGCGAGGAGGAAGAGGCGCAGAAGGATCAGGCCCGGCGCGAGCGCATCCGGGAGCGGCTGCGCCAGCAGGTGGCCTCCGGCGTTCGCGATGAGGAAAACCTGGAAATCACGGTCGAGGAAAGTCAGTCCACGCCGTTCATGCAGGTCTTTTCCCCGCAGGGCATGGAAGAGATGGGCATGGACATGCAGAGCGCGCTGGGCGGTTTCATGCCCAAAAAGCACAAGCAGCGCAAAGTCACCATCGCCGAAGCCAAGCAGATTTTCACGCAGGAAGAGGCGCAAAACCTGATTGACCGGGACGCCTTGACGCGCGAGGCGGTCGAGCGGGCCGAGCAGAGCGGCATTATTTTTGTGGACGAAATTGATAAAATCGCCGGAACCGGGCGCAGCGGCGGGGCTTCGGGCGGGGGGCCAGACGTGTCGCGCGAGGGCGTGCAGCGCGACATTCTGCCGATCATCGAAGGCTCGACGGTCACGACCAAGGACGGCCCGGTTCGCACCGATCATATCTTATTCATCGCGGCGGGCGCGTTCCACGTCTCGAAACCGTCCGATCTGATCCCCGAATTGCAGGGACGGCTGCCAATTCGCGTCGAACTGGAAAATCTGACCGAAGCCGATTTCAAGCGCATTCTGACCGAGCCGCGCAACGCCCTGACCCGGCAGTATGTCGCCCTCCTCGCAACGGAAGGCGTCACGGTCGAGTTTACCGACGACTCGATTTCCGAGCTGGCCCGCGTCGCGGCGGAAGTGAACCGCCGGAGCGAAAACATCGGCGCGCGGCGTCTGCATACCATTCTGGAGCGCCTGCTCGAAGATGTGTCGTTCGACGCCCCGGACATGGAAGAAAAGAGCGTGCGCGTGGACGCCGCGTATGTCCGCGCCCGCCTGGAAGACATCGTGAAAGACGAAGACCTGAGCCGCTACATTTTGTAGAGGCCGCCGTTCTTGACGTTTGGATTGAGGAAGACCTATGAGCGCCGTATTAGAACAACTTATCGCGCAGGCGAAAACCCTGCCGCCGGACGAGCTGCAACAATTCCGCGCCTGGCTGGAAACGCAGGCCGTTCCTGACGAAGAAAATGCCGCCACTGCGCCGACCACGCCTCAGATTTGGGAAGAGAAAACGCTGGTTCGGGGCGCAGGGGCGACCTCTGGTCAAGAAGTTCTGCGACAGAAAGCGCTGGAAGTCGGGTTGCTGCGCGAAGCCAAACCGCCAATCCAGGATTTCACGCCCTGGCAAAACCGAACAATAGCCGAAATTAAGGGCAAAAGCCTATCGGAAACGATTATCGAGGAGCGGCGGTGAACGTTATTTACCTCGATACCAGTGGTCTCGTGAAGCGTTACATGACGGAAACTGGTTCAGTCTGGGTGAGAAATTTGCTCGACCCAATGATAGGCGTCGACATTTACATCGCGGAAATCACTGGCGTCGAAGTTGTCTCTGCGGTTGCGCGCCGAAGGCGAACCGGGAGTCTCTCCACCGACGCTGCAGCGAATGCGCTGCGCGATTTTCGTCACGATTTGGCGCATCAGTATCTTTCCATCAGGATTACATTGTTGGGAATTTCGCTTGCGATGGCGCTTGCGGAGAAACACGAATTACGAGGTTACGATGCAGTTCAATTAGCGGCAGCCCTTGAAGTAAGAAACCTTGCGCTGAGCGCGGGTGTAGCGGACATAGTCTTTGTATCCGCCGATATGGAATTGAACGCCGCCGCTGTTTTGGAAGGGCTTGCCGTAGACAATCCCAATTTTCACTGAAGCAGGCAGCAGGCGGGCAGATCAAAAAAGAACATGAACCGACGCGATTTTTTGAAGACGATGACGGCGGGCGGGGCGGCGCTGGGGCTGGCGCAAGCGCGTCCAGCAGCCGCTGCGCCGACGGTTCCCGCGCCTGGCGCGAAGTGGCGCGGGGTCAATCTGGGCGGGTGGCTGGTATTGGAAAAATGGATGACGCCAAGCCTGTACGCCGGGCATGACGACGCCCTGGACGAGTACAGCCTGAGCGCGGCATGGGGCGGCGAAGCCGAGGCGCGCTTGAAAGCGCATCGCGACACGTTTATCACCGAAGCCGATTTCAAGTGGATTGCGGGCTGCGGCCTGAACGTCGTGCGAATTCCGGTCGGGTACTGGGTATTGGAGGGCGACAAGCCGTTTGTGGGCGCGGCGGCGAAACTGGACTGGGCTTTTCAGCAGGCGCGCAAAGTCGGGCTGAGCGTCCTGCTAGATTTGCACGGCGCTCCGGGCAGTCAGAACGGCTGGGATCACAGCGGGCGGCAGGGCGCATTGCAATGGCATACCAGCAAGGACAACATTGCGCGAACTGTGCGGGTAATCGGCGACCTGGCCCAGCGTTACAAGAGTTATAATAACCTTGTCGGCATCGAACTGCTGAACGAGCCGCGTTGGGACGTTCCCCTCGACATCCTCAAAGATTATTATCAGCAGGCTTATCGCGCCGCCCGCCGCCATGTCAAAAGCTCGGTCGCGATTGTCATTCACGACGGCTTCCGACCCTTTGAATGGGCCGGGTTCATGCAGGAGCCGGAATACGCCAACGTCCTCCTTGACACCCATTTGTACCAGTGCTACACCGAAGAAGACCGTAAGCGCAGCGCCTCGGAACAAATTCAGCGGGCCGCGATTGACCGCCGGAAAGAACTGGAACGCGCGAAACGCCAGCTGCCAACCATCGTCGGCGAATGGTCTATCGCGCTCGACCCGCAGTCTTTGCAGGGGGAAACCGGCTTCGCGCGCGATGTCGCCAGGCGTGCGTTCGGCGACGCCCAGCTGCTGAGTTATGAAACGACGAACGGCTGGATTTACTGGACGTACAAGCTGGAGTCGAGTTCCGACTGGAATTTCCGCGACAGCGTGGAACGCGGCCTGCTGCCCGCGCATTACGGAAAATCCGTCTGACCGCCAATCTCTTTCAATCCCTTGAAAACAGAAGACGCGGCAAATTTTTTGCCCCGTCGCGGATGATTAGGCGACGGAGCGGGTTGAATTCTGCACCTTTCAAAAATTCGCGGATGGCGACGAAATGAATTTCTTCGCTTGGTAGCCTGCGGCTGTGCGGATACGGCCCCCGGCGGTGGAAGGCCGCCCCAACGCAAGCCTGATGGCAACGCGACGTGGACAGGAACACCTCATTTCGTCGCCCCTTGATTTAATGCCGGGTGAATTCCTGCGGGCCGTGATTGGTTCCGCAGGGGCCGCCGCCTTCCGCGCCGGAAATCGCGACTTCCTGACCGTCGAAGGTCAGGGCGGGCCGGTAGCCCTCGTGCATTTCCGCGCTGGTTTTCGGGACAGAGTGGAAAATCAGCGCGCGGCGAAAACGATCCGGGCTGGCGTTTGGGTACGAGCCGTGAATCAGGCTGCCGTTGAAAAACAGCATGTCGCCCGCTTCCAGCGTGATCGCCGCCTCGCGCAGGCCATCGGGAACCGGAACGTGATCGGTGGTGAAAAACTTCTCCGGGTCGGCCCGCTCCGGGCAGGCGACTTCGAGCGCGTTGGAACCGGGAACCACGACCATGCCGCCGTTTTCCGGGTCGGCGCGATCTACGGCCAGCCATGCGGCGATGCAGGTTCCAGGCTTGACGCGCAGGTAAAAATTGTCCTGATGCAAGTCCTGACCGCGCGCTCCCGGCGGCTTAAAATAAAACATGCTTTGCACGCCCGCCGGTTCCTCGCCGAACAGGACGCGCAGCACGGCCCCGATGCGCGCGTCCAGCAGATACCGGAGGGCGAGCGGGCCGACGGGCATTTCCGGGTGACGGTGCGGCTGCATCATACGCGGATAGTGCGCGAGCGGATCGTTGGCGTCGGCAAGCGGCTTGAAATAGGTGTCGGACAGGCCAAGAACCGGCCCCGCCTCGCCCATTTTCATAAAGGCCTCGCGAATCGTCCCGACTTCATCGGGCGCGAAGAAATTGCGAACGATGAGGTATCCCTCGCGCGCGAACTGGCGCGCATCGGCCTCGCTAATCTCGGTTTGCGCTGCGGCGGTCATTGAAAACGCTCCTCTACGGCAATGGCGGCGAAAATTACGGCAGGAAAATTATCACGCGCCTATAATTTACCAAAACAAAAGCAAAATGACAAGCGTGAATGCGGCTAAAAGCCTATGATATTCTGCTATTTCATTTATGGCCGTTGATCCGTGCAGGCGGAAACGGAAATTATTGCTGCGGGCGGAATGAACGCGAATTTCATGAGCGAACGAAAAGAGACGGTAGCGCCGGTTTTTGCGGAACTGACGACCGGTCATTTTCGTGAGGGGCGTAGTTATGTCAACTGGCGGGCGCGCGGCACGTCGGATTGGCTGCTGATTTACACGGTCAGCGGCAGCGGAACCGTCCAATATGCGGGCGGCGGTCTCTACACGCGCGCGGGCATCGTGACGCTTTTTCGCCCGCATACGCCCCAGGATTACTGCACGGCGGCGGAGGCCGGGCAATGGGAGCTGCTATGGGCGCACTTTCACCCGCGCCCGCCCTGGCGTGAGTGGCTGGATTGGCCCGAAGCCGCGCCGGGACTGCTGACGCTGCAAATCGTGGAGTCGGAAACACAGCGTCAGGTCGAGGCGAGTTTGGGACGCGCCAACGAACTGGCGCAGGGCGCGCAGCCGCGTCGGGACGCCTTTGCGATGAACGCGCTGGAAACCGCTCTGCTCTGGTGCGATACGGAAAATCCGCGTTCCGGGCTGGCGCGTCTGGACAGCCGCGTGCGGCGCGCGATGGATTATGTCTGCCTGCGCTACGCCGACCCGATCACGCTGGAAACGCTGGCCGCGCACAGCAACCTGTCGGTATCCCGTCTGGCGCATCTGTTTCGACGCGAAGTCGGCATGACGGTCGGGCAGTTTGTGGAGCGGCAGCGCTTGAACCGGGCGCGGCAGTTGCTGGAATTGACCAGCCGAACCGTGCAGTCCATCGCCGGCGAAGTCGGCTTTGAAAACGCCTTTTATTTTACGAACCGCTTCAAGCGCGATACCGGCCTGAGTCCGCGCGATTATCGGCGGCGCGGCGAAAAAACGGCAGCGCCGACGGGAGAGGAAGGGGAGCGGCGCGAATGAAGCGCCTGCCGGGTTCGCGCTTCACGTTTCGTCGAATTGGGCGAAACCGTCACGGCGCAGGCGGGCGGATAAGCGGGCCAGGCGGCGGGCGGTTTGGGGGAAGCGGCGGCTTTCGGCCCAGCGGAGCAGATCGGTAACGGGCGTTTCCAGTTGGGCGCGGGTTCCGCTCAGGCGCGGCAGTATCTTCTGCACGATTTGCAGGTCGAGGGCGGTCAGCAGGTTGGCGGGGGCGTCGTCGGGCGCATCAGGCATCAACAGGCCAACCCCGTCGCGGTCGAAACTGTTGGCGCAGTAGCGCAGCGCCTCGTCACGCACGCGGTAGCCGAAATGCAGGCCGTGCGGTTCCAGGAGGGCGTTGGCGTCGGCAAGGGCGTTGACAACCTGCGTGGCGAAATCCTGACCGGGCGGGCTGACCTGCTGCAGTCGGGCGCGGGCGGCGGCGACGGTCGTGACG
>JBBRNU010000310.1:0-5940 GCA_038230115.1 Chthonomonadales bacterium
CAGTGGGGCTACTACACCGATTGGGAGAGCGGTCTCAGTCTGCTCGGTCATCGCTTCTACGACGCGGGAACGGGACGCTTCGTCAACCGCGACCCGATTGGCTACGACGGCGGCGTCAATCGGTACGCTTATGTCGGCAACGATCCCGTCAATGCCATTGATCCAAGTGGATTGTTCCGTTTCAATAGCCTGGACACGGTGGCAGGTCAGACCGTGACGGGACTGCTCGCCGGGCGGCTGGTGATCGTCGGGGGCGTAGCGGTGGCGGGCGGGCTTCTGCTTTCGGGCGACCACGCTATCACTGCTTGTAACACTACCCCTACGCCCACGCCTGCGCCGCAACCTGCTTCTTCCGGCGGCGGAGCGAGAAACGGAGGCGGCGGGCCAGGGGACTGTGATCCGAACGAAATACGTTATTCTCAGAACAGCATTCAAATGACATCGAAAGATGGTCAGTCTATTCAGGGGCTTGCCGATGGTCTGAAAAACGGTTCGATTGACCCTAACTCTATTGAACCTATCCGCATCTACCAGAGAGACGGACAATGGTATTCGCTGGATAACCGACGCTTGTGGGCTTTCAAGCAGGCGGGCGTAAGAATTCCTTGCGTCAAGACAACCAAGCAAGAAACCGATAGGGAGAGTTGGAAGCATCATCCTATCGATGGCGGAACAAGGATAAAGATTCGAGGCCAAAAATGACAACGAAAGATGTAAAAGGAGATATGGGGACGCCATTAGATCAATTACTCGACCAAGTCACTGATCGCGCTTCTTTCTTCACCTTTGTATCGGCGCTTATCGCCGACAAGGAAGAGGAGGTTGAACTAGAGAAGCGTATACCTCGTCATCCCTACACTTCCGGCGCGAAGGGATGGGAAAACGGCACGATTGAGACGTATTTAGAGGCTGCCCTCGCATGGGCGCAATCTACCGAAATGGGCCAGACGCAAGGGTTGCCCAAGGAGCCATCCTGGAAGGCATTTGCTGTTTTTCTCTACTGCGGCAAAATCTATGAATAAACCACGTAATTCGGCGAATGTTCGAATTGATAAGTGCAGTAGAACCAGACGATCTACCGCAACGACAGCAAAGGGCGGCTGACGCAGGAGCGGCTCGCCGAACGCTTCCCGGTTGCATTACTCACCCTTTGCGGATGACGCTGC
The DNA here is from genome assembly GCA_038230115.1 of Chthonomonadales bacterium. GTDB lineage: Bacteria > Armatimonadota > Chthonomonadetes > Chthonomonadales > Chthonomonadaceae > JBBRNU01. The sequence goes on from JBBRNU010000310.1 coordinate 1,167, forward strand.
TGATCAACGGTGGATTATACGCGGTTATCGGTGGTACCAGAGCGCAGTGACGCCATGATAAAAGCAGCCAAACATAGTAAGTGGATTGCAGGGCTGGCGACCTGCATTTGCGCCTTGCTGCCGCTCGCCCGCCACTTCACTTGCGGCGAGGTTTGCACAGCGGACTTTCTTTGCGAGGAGCGCTTGGTTGTGGCGCTTTCCTCCCCTGACAAGCATTTTGTGGCGGCGTTGGTTGCGCGTGACTGCGGCGCGACGACGCGGCCCGTCTATGTCGTCAAGCTTCGGCGGATTGGGTATGGATTGCTGCCCTGCCAAACACGCGACATCATGGCAGGGAACGATATCTATCGCATCGAATGGCTGTCTGATCGTAAACTTCTGGTTCGCGGCTCGATTTTCGACAAGTTTTCCCCGACAGACACCGGCGCCTTCGGAATTCAAGTGCAATACAACACACACTAATTCTCGCTACGCCAACGCCTACGACCCGGCAGGCAAGCCTCACGCGCTCCGCGACGTCGCCCACTCGTACTTTTTTCACTCTTCCAGCGCGCGGCGCAGTTCGTCGAGGGCTTGGTCGAAGGCGGCGAGGACGGCGCGCAGCTCGTCGCGGTTGTTGGCGAAGATGTCCTGCCAGAGCGCCGTGTCGGACGCCGAGACCCGCATCAGATCGCGATAACTGCCGCCCGCCAAAGCCCGCGCCGCCTCCGCCTCGCCGCTGTCCTCGACCGTCTGCGCGTAGGCGAACGAGAGAACGTGCGGCAGGTGGCTGACGAGGGCGACCAGCCGGTCGTGGGCGCGGGCTTCCAGCAGAACGGGGCGGGCCTGAAGCGCGGCGATGAGGGCGGCTAATCGCGCGGCAGGCGGATCGCTGGCAAGCGCGAACGGTTGGGAACGCACGACGGCCCACGCCGCCCCCGCGAACAAATCCGCCTGCGCCGCCTCGACCCCGCTGCGCTCGGAACCCGCCATCGGATGCCCGCCCACAAAGCGCGGCCCCAGCAAACGCCCGCCGGTTTCCACGATGCGCGCCTTCACGCTGCCCAGGTCGGTAATCAGGGCGTCCGGGCGCACATACGGCGCGATGGCTTCCAGCAGGCCGGGAATCGCCCCGACCGGCGCGGCGAGCGCGACGAAATCCGCTCCGCCCGCCGCTTTCTCCGGCTCGGAAAACGCCGCGTCAATCGCCTGTCGGTTCAGGGCGGTTTGCAGGCTCAGGTCGTTGCGGTCGGCCCCCACGACGCGCCGGGCCAGGCCGCGCGCCTTGAGCGCCAGAGCCAGCGACCCGCCCATCATGCCCACGCCGATAATCGCGGCGCAGGCGAAGGGCGGAAACGCCTCGCCCGCGTCTCCCTCCGCGTCCCAATCCGTTTCCCGGTCGGGCGCCGCTCCCTCCCGCGCGAGGGCGAGCTTCACAGCGTTTTGCCGACGGCCTGCGCGATGGGCGCGATGTCTCGCATCAGCTGCGCGAACTCGCCGAACGTCAGCGACTGCGGGCCGTCCTTGACCGCCTTTTCGGGGTTCGGGTGCGTTTCGAGAATGAGGCCGTTCGCCCCGGTTGCGACTGCGCCCCGGCTCACGGCGTTGACCAGGCTGCGCTTGCCGGTCGCGTGCGAAGGGTCGGCGAAAATGGGCAGGTGCGACAGCTCATGCACGGCGGGGATCGCGTTGATGTCGAACGTGTTGCGCGTGTACGTCTCGAAGGTGCGGATGCCGCGCTCGCACAGAATAATTTCGTAGTTGCCCTGGCTCGCGATGTACTCCGCCGCCTGAAGCCACTCCTCGATCGTGCTGGCCCAGCCGCGCTTGAGCATCACGGGCTTACGGGCGGTTCCGACTTCGCGCAGGAGGGAATAATTCGCCATGTTGCGCGTGCCGATTTGAAAAATATCCGTGTACTTGCCGACCAGTTCCACGTCGCGCGTGTCCATGACTTCCGTGATGATCGGCAGGCCGGTCAGGTCGCGGGCTTCGGCCAGCAGTTTCAGCCCGGCCTCGCCCAGCCCATGAAACGAATAGGGCGACGTGCTTGGCTTGAACGCCCCGCCGCGCAGAATGTGCGCGCCCTGCGCTTTGACAAATTGCGCCGTTTCCATCAGCATTTCCGGCGACTCAACCGTACATGGCCCGGCCATGATGCAGAGCGCGTCGCCGCCGATTTGGACGCCGCGCACCGTGATGATCGTGCCTTCCGGCTTGAATGGCTTGCCGACCAGTTTGTAGGGCTTGAGTATCGGAACCACGCGCTCCACATAGGGCAGCGCCTCGAAATGCTCGGCCAAATCCGCTTTGTCGCGCTCCGGCGTCCCGATCACGCCGACAATCGTGCGCTCGACGCCTTGCGACAGATGCACGCCATACCCGCGCGCCTCTAGATCGGCCACCAACTCGTCATGCTGCGCTGGCGTCGCGCCCGCTTCTAAAATGATAATCACGCCGCACCTTGTCCTTTCCCCGTTCCCGCCCCTCGCGGTCAAAACGCGCCGTACATTATAGCACGTCCGCAAGCCCCCCGACAAGCGCGTTCACGGGGCATTTTCAAAGGAAACCCGGTTCACGGCGACAAAAAAGAGCGGGGAATCTGTCCCCGCTCTTACGATGAATTGCTGGTTGAAAGTCCTGGTTACGGCGTGACGTGGACTTTGAACCTGGTCGTGACGGGCGGCTTCAGGCCGTACAGGTCGGTCACGGTCAAGGTCGCGGTGTAATCGCCGGATTTCGTGTAGGCGTGTCGAATGCTGCGCCCGGTCGCCTCTTCCTGAACGCCATCGGTCGCATCGAAATCCCACGAATATTTCAGGGGCGTAATCCCAGCCTGCGCCGCGCCCGTGAACCCGTAGCGCTCGTTGCGCGGGACGACTTTTTCGCTGAGGGGTTCGAGCGTGATCGGGGTCGCGTCCACGACCACTTTGATCTGGCCCAGATACAGCGTGCCGGGCGTATCGCCGAAAATCCGCATTTCTTTGATCTGCGCGTCTTCGGCCTTGATGCCCGGAATGGCGCCTACGGGTATGCTCATCAGCTTCCAGCCCGCGTCTTCGCGCGCCGCCGTGACTGGCAGGAGCATTTCCAGGGCGTGACCGTCGCCGGTCACGAGCAGCAGCCGCAGATTTTGCAGCATCCGGTTCTTTTGCGTCGCGCCCGCCCCGGCCCGGCCCCGACCGCCATAGCCGCCCGGCCCGCCGTAACCCCCCGGCCCGCCATAGCCGCCGCCCAGGCCGCCGCGTCCGCCCGCTCCGCCCTGCGGCCCCCCGCCGTAGCCGCCATAGCCGCCCTGTCCGGGGCCACCGAAGCCGCTCCCGCCGCCCGGCGCGTTTTTGTCCGCAGGCAGCTGCACGGCCAATTGCAGATAAGCGTCTTTCGAGGCGATGTAGGGGCTGAGATCAACCGGCTTGGCGAACGTCAGGCCCGCCCCCTGAAAATAGCCGTGCGTCACGATTTTGAACGACTCGCTGCCGTTGTACGTGATTGCCGTGTCTTCGGTCACGGAGCCGCTGCCCCAGTTGGTCGTCGCGATGCCGGAAACCGGCTTGGCGTCGCCCCGAAAAATCGTGATGCCCGCTGTGGACTGCGCGCCTGCTGCGTGCGCCAGTCCGAGCGCGCCCGCCAGCGCCAGCCCGCCGGTAATGCAGGCGGCCAACCCGCCGCGCCGTCTCGTGCCAGAATGTCGTGTTCGCAAAGCCTTCTCCTCCCGAACCGGCGCCTTCGTCGAAACGCCGGAAATCTCGTCTTCTCTTTCTGTCTGCTGTCGCGCGTGTGGTTTCAATATGATTTCAATACGGTTTCGAGCCGCCAAACAGCGCCTCGTCGCCCAATGCGGTCGGCTGCCGCTCGGCGAACCGGGGAACCTGGAGCCGCTCAATGGCCGCCGCCTGCCCGGTCGCGGCGTCCACGTCAATCAACACCCCGGATAATTGCGCCTCGCCCTCGGCGACCTCGAAGCGCGCGGGCAGCCCGGTCGTGAAGCGGCTCAGGACGATGGCGCGGCTCATGCCGATGACCGAATCCATTGGCCCGGTCATGCCTACGTCCGTCAGATAAGCCGTGCCGCCGGGCAGAATGCGCTCGTCGGCAGTTTGAATGTGCGTGTGCGTGCCGATGACCGCGCTGGCCCGCCCCGCGACGTGCCAACCGAAGGCCACCTTTTCCGACGTCGCCTCGGCGTGAAAATCAATCAAAACAACCGGCGTTCGCTTGTGCAGGGTTTCGAGAATGGCGTCAATGGCGCGGAACGGATCGTCGGTCGGTTCCATGAACGTGCGGCCCTGCAGGGAAACCACGCCCACGGTTCCCCACGCGCCCTCATACGCCCCGAACCCGCGTCCGGGCGAGCCGGGCGGGTAGTTGGCGGGACGCAGCAGCCGGGGTTCCTCGTCGAGTATCGGATAAATCTCGCGCTTGCCCCAGGCATGGTTGCCCAGGGTGATGACGTCGGCCAAACCGGGTTTCAGAAAGGCGTTGGCAATATCGGGCGTGATGCCGATGCCGCCCGCCGCGTTCTCGCCGTTCACAACGACGAAATCCACGCCGCGCTGAACCCGTAGTTGCGGGATTTGCTCCAGCGCCGCCTGCCGCCCCGGTTTGCCCATGACGTCGCCGACCATCAGTATTCGCATGAACGCGGCCTTACTCCCACCTTCAAAAACAATCGCCTAACTCCCCGATCCGTCGGAGGAGTACACTTAACCCCCCGGCCCCCAAACCCACACGGGAAGAGGGTACAAAAAAAAAAAAAATCGCAAACTACCAAAAAAGGAAAATAAAAAAACAACAG
>JBBRNU010000311.1:0-5933 GCA_038230115.1 Chthonomonadales bacterium
AAAATGTCGCCCACACAATAAACGCGCCCCGACTTGGAAATCTCCGAGTCGGGGCGCGTTTGTCGAACCAGGCAAAACCGAACCGGATCAGCGCGCGGTGTCGGGAGCGGTGAAGACCGCCGTGCGGCTGCTGGCGTCCCAGGCGACCGTGTAATTCGTCGCCGCTTCCAGGAACTTCAGCGGCACGTAAAGGACGCCGTTCAAGCGCCGCGCCGGAGATTGCAGGCGCACTCGCCGCGTGTTGTTGACGACTGCGATGCTGCTGTTGGCCGTGATTCGCGTCGGGCCGTTGTCGCCATTGACGGTGATCTGCTGCCGCCCGGCGTCGTAGCTGTAGCGGATATGCGCCGCGTTCAACACCGGGATCGCCGGAACCAGAACCATGCCCTTCGTATAAATCGGGCGGGCGTTCGGATCGAAGCGGACATTTTGATCCCCTACCAGAACGCCAATGTCCGTCGTATTGTCCGCGTTGTAGCTGCCGTTGGCGTTGCCCTGCGCGTCGCGAACGTCGGAACCAGCCTGCCGGTCTCGATTCTGCGCGTCCTGGTTGTCTCGACTGTCGTTCCGGTGCAAATCACCGGCGTCCTGCCGATTGATGGCTCCGCCGGCATCCTGACGCGGGTTCAAATTCGCGTCCGTGTTTCCGTTTCCTCCGGCGCGATGCAGACGGGTGGCGTCCTCTTCGGAATTGCGGTACGCGTCGGAATTCCGGTAGCCGCTCGTCGTCGCGGAATAGCCCAGCGCACGATCCAGCCGAACGCCGAATTCGGTTCCGGCTTTGAGCGAGACGTCACGCGCGTTCGAACCGCCCTTTTGCAGGGAGCCGAACAGGTAGCCCAGTCCGCCGCCGATCAGCGTGTCTTCCAACGTGTGCTTGGTCAGAACGCCCGCGATCAAGCCCGCGCCCGCGCCGTAGCCCAGGTACGTCAGGCGGTCGTTGCGATGGCCCGGTTTGGCGACCAGACGCCCGTCGCGCGATTTCGTCACGCTCTTCTCGTCCAACCCGATCAGCGAGCCTTGCACGGCGTAGGAGCGGCCATCCGGCAGGCGCAGACGCTGAAAGGCCAGTTCCAGCGCGCCGGGGTCTTTGTCCTGCTGCGGCTTGGCGCTTTGCACCACGCCCTCGATTTTGGTTCCTGCGGGCAGCCCGCTGTAATCCGCCTCGTCGCCGGTTCGCAGCGTGGTCGTAAAGGTATCTCCGCGCTTCGAGTTATTGGAACTCAGCGGGTCGCTCAGGCGAACCGGGATCACGGTTCCCGCTTCCAGGTTGACCGCGCGCGTGTTGGACTGAAGGTGGCTGACCGGCGACGCCTGCGCCTCTGCGGCGGGCGCGAAGCCCCAAGTTAGGGTAGAAGTCAGCGCGGCCAGGCCCATAACCTGGGCGGTCGCGCGATTGCGTTGGTTCATCATGGTTTTCTCTCCTGCAACTCAACACGGATGCCGCGTGGGTTTCCTCGCACTGCCTGCTTCGTCTTGCGTTCTCGTTGATCCGATGGGAGGGAGCGGGCCGAGGAATGAATCATTTGCAGTTGCGGCGTCAGCGTCTTTCACGACATAAGACGGTCTGATGCCCCGTCAGGTTCCCGGACCCGCGCGCCGATCCATTTTCGCGGCGTTTCCGTCTGTCGCGACCAATCCGGTTTCGACCCGCTTTTCCAAGAACGCCAACGCGCCTGCCTTGTGACGCGCCGAAGGGCGGCCTGCTGATCTCCTCTTGTTTACCAAGACTTCTCAGCGCTTCTCAGCGCGTGATTCGCATATAGGTATCGAGGGCCGATTTTACCAACGGGCGCGCGGCGAGTTTCTCATACCAGCGCTGCGCGGCCCGCTGAATCGAGATGTTCAGCGTGGGATAGACATGAATCAGGTCGGCCAGGTCGCGCGTCGTCAAGCCATGCTCCATCGCCAGAATGAACTCATGAATCAACTCCCCGGCGCGCGGCCCCAGAATCTGCGCCCCGATGATCTTGCCGCTCAGGCCATGCGACAGAATTTTCACCTGACCGCGCCCGGTTCCCTCAACCAATGCGCGATCATCGCGGTCGAACGGATGCCGGAACACGTCATAGTGGATGTTCTGCGCCTGCGCTTCGGCTTCCGTCAGCCCGACGTGCGCCAGTTCCGGGTCGGTAAACGTGGCCCAGGGAACCACGCGAAACTTGGGACGCTGCGCGAGGGGAAACAGGGCGTTCTGCACCACAATTTTCGCCTCGAATTCGGCCATGTGCGAAAACAGCATACGCCCGATTACGTCGCCGCACGCCCAGACGTTCGGGCCGGTCGTGTGCAGGCGGGCGTCCACCCAGACGCCCTCTTTTTCCAGCCGAACGCGAGCGGTCAGCAGGCCCAGGTCTTCGACGTTCGGGGCGCGTCCCGTGGCGGCCAGAATTTCGTCGCAGGTCAGCTCGAACGTCGCGGTTTCATCGCCGCCCTGCGTTTGCAGCGTCAGAATTTTGCGCCCGTCCTCCACGCGCACGCGCGCCACTTTCGTGTGTACGTGAACGGTCAGCCCTTCGGCGCGCAGGTAGCCAGTCAGTTGCTCGGTCAGCTCCGCGTCGTCACGGGTCAGCAGACGCGCTCCCTGCGTGACAAGGGTGACCTGACTGCCCAGTCGCTGAAAAGCCTGCGCCATTTCCACGCCCACCGGCCCGCCGCCAATGACGACGAGCGTTTCCGGGATTGTCTGCAAGTCGAAAATTGTCTGGTTCGTGACGAAGCCCGCCTCGCGCAGTCCCTCGACATCGGGAACAACGGGCCGCGAGCCGGTGCAGAGGATGAAATGCTTCGCCGTCAGCGCGCCGCCCTCGAAATTCAGCGTATCAGGGGCCGTAAACGTCGCGCGGCCAATCGCGACCTCGGCTCCCACCTGCGCCAGCAGCCCGCCGCTGTCGTCCGCGACGTGAACGCGCTGCACGCTGTCCCGGACATACGCCAGCGCGCCTGCCGCCTGCTCGCGCGAGACGGGAACGGAAGGCAGGCCGTAATCCGAGGCGGTACGCAGTTGCTGCGCGACGGACGCTGCGTGCAGCAGCGCCTTGCTCGGCACGCAACCCGTCCACGAACATTCGCCGCCCAACCGGCTGCGCTCGATGAGCAGCGTTTTGGCCCCCAGCCCCGCCGCCGTCACGCCCGCGACAATCCCCGCCGACCCGCCCCCCACCACGATGACATCATACTGACTCGACTCCGGCACGATGTTTCTCCCTGTTGTCTTTTATGATGGCCGTTATGATGGCCTTTGAAGCGAAAGGATCGACATGGAAAAGTAAGAACTACCGGGGATACGTTTGCGCCGGAGTTCCGTTGCGCCCCGCTTCGGCGGGTCGGCAGGAACGGCAGCAGGAATTGGCCTGCGCTTCGGTGAATTTCGCGAAAAGCCCCAGCAGGACGGGCCACCGGCCCCTTGCCGAAAGCGAATGCACCTAACCCCCCAACCCCCTTCCCCACCGGGGAAGGGGGAGACGAAACAAAAACTGCGTATTCCTTGCCAAAACGGGAGAGAAACCAGGGCAAGCAAAAGCGTCTCTGACCCACTAATAGTCGGTAAGCCTGAATTTTAGTATATGCAAAGCAGGGTGTTTGCCCTTTTGTGCGGGGCATAATCCCATTGACAAAAACCGCAAACTTCATGCTTACTGACCAATAGTCAGTCAAGCCAAGTTTTGTAGAATGTGACTGGTTACTTTCAGCCTCAAGAATAGGCCAAACCAGCCTGTGATAACCCACAAAACATTACTTAACTAACTACTAACCTTGCGCTTGACCTCAAATTTCCTGTTCAGTCATCCCCTTCCCCGGCGGGGAAGGGGCCGGGGGGTTAGGTGCATTCCCCCATTATACCGAGGAAGAGAAACCGCATGGCTTATCTCTATGGCGCGACCTATTCCCGCGCCGACCTGCTCGCCCGCGTCGGCGACATCAGCCAGATCGCCCGCGTCAAACCTTACCGGCTGACCGAAGGGCTGGAAGACGGCGTTTTTGCGCTCGACGTCACGAACGGCAGCGGCCTCGATTTTACGCTTCTCCCCTCGCGCGGACTGGACATCTCGACGGCGCGCTACAACGGGCGGGCCATCGCCTGGCGCTCGGCCACAACCGACGCCCACCCCGCCTATTTCGACCACGAAGGCGAGGGCGGGCGCGGCTGGCTGCGCGGCTTCTACGGCGGTCTGCTCGTGACGTGCGGCCTGACGTATGCGGGCGCGGGCGGAGAGGATCAGGGGCAGCTGTATGGCCTGCACGGGCGCGTCAGTAATCTGCCCGCCACGAACGTACAGTGGGATGGCGCGTGGGACGGTGACGAGTACTGGCTGACGGTCTCCGGCAAAGTGCGGCAGGCGACGGTTTTTGGCGAGAACATTCAATTGACCCGCACCGTTCGCGTTCCGCTTGGACGTCCCGTCTTTTACCTGCAGGACGTGGTGGAAAATCTCGCCCCGGAGCCGACCGAACACATGATGCTGTATCATATCAATCTGGGTTTCCCGCTCGTCCATGCTGGCTCGCGCCTACTCGCCCCGTCGCGCGCCGCCACGCCGCGTGACGCCGACGCAAGAGACGGGCAGGAACAGTGGGGGCAGTTCGGGCCGCCGGAGCCGAACTACCGCGAAAAAGTCTATCTGCACGATCTGGCTCCGAACCCTCGCGATGCCAATCGCGTCACGACAGCCATCGTCAATCCTGAACTCACGTCGGGCGCGGACGGCGGCAAAGGTTTGGGCGTCTACTGCGCTTACGATCCTGCCCAACTCCCGCGCTTCATCGAGTGGAAAATGACCGGGCAGGGAACCTATGTCGTGGGCATGGAACCGGCGAACTGCTCCGTCATGGGGCGGGCGAAAGAGCGGGAAGCCGGAAGGCTGCAAGTCCTCGCGCCGGGCGAGCGGCGCGAATACGCTCTCGAAATCGGCATCCTGGAAAACGGGGCGGAAATCGCCGCGCTGGAAACGGTCTGCCGCGACGCCGCCGCCAGCGTCTCTCTCGCCGCCGCTAACGAAACGCGCCGGGGAGCGAGCGCGTCTTGACCGATCTGTCGCCAGAACACGCGCGCAGCCCTGGCTTCGACGACTCAACCCTTCGCGATCAAAACCGACGGGACGCGCGCCGGGTCGCCCTGCTCGCCGCCGGGGTCATGCTCCTGACCTTGCTGCCCTATCTTATTTCAGCGAGTCAGGCGGGCGACCGCGCCTACATGTGGCTTGGCTACAACCTCGACGACAGCTGCGTGTATCTCTCGTGGATGCGGCAGGCCGCGTCCGGGCATACGCACGTCTTCAACCTCTTCACGACCGACCCGCAGCGCGGCATGGCGATCAACCCTCTGTTTCTCGCGTTGGGAACCCTTGCGCGTCTGACCGGCCTGCCGCTCCTGGCCGTCTATCACGGCGCGCGGCTGGTTTTCAGCTTCGCGCTCCTCCTGCTCGTCTGGAAATTTTTGCGCCAGACCATCGCCGACCGTCGCGCGCGATGGCTGGGCTTGTTTTTCGTCTGCTTTTCGTCCGGTTTGGGCTGGCTTCCGTTCTGGTGGGAGGCTGCGCCGCTCGCCACGCCGATTGACAAGTGGCAGCCGGAAGCGATCACGTTTTTATCCCTTTACCTCAGCCCGCTATTCTGCTTTTCGCTCGCGCTTCAAGTCGGCATCCTGAGCCTGCTCCTGCAAAGCGAGCGGCAGGCCACGCTAGCCGGGCGGTTGAAGTATGCAATCGCGGCGGGCGGGTGCGGGTTTCTGCTTGGCCTGTCGCATACCTACGACATTCTCAGCCTGGGCGCGGTCTGGGGGCTGTATCTCATCGTCAACACGTTTCGCCCGCTTCCCGTCCCCTCTGACGCCTTCCGCGGCTCCACATCCAGTCGTTGGCATTCGTGGCTGGGCGCGGGCGTCTGCGGCCTCCTGACCCTCCCCGCCGTCCTGTACATCTATGGGCAGCTGC